>CAYSUA010000580.1:0-4036 GCA_964433795.1 uncultured Desulfobacteraceae bacterium
GTCAATCAAAAAAATGAAAGATTTTTTTTAATGGAGAGGTGTTTTTTCTCTTGACACGCCCTTTAATGGGTGACCCCTATTTTTGGACTGCCTCCGAGACGAACTCTCGTGCTTGCATCCCGCTTGATCACTCTTTTTTCGAAAAGCCGTGTTTCGCCAGAAACTTTCCGAGAGACCAGTATTCACCAGTTATGTAGCCCAGTAGATCCAGACTGTCCGTAAGGATCTTGCCATTCGAGTCTATTTTGTCGTCATCCACATGCTCAGCAACGACTTCGCCAAGAAACAGATCGTGATCACCTATGGTCTGGATACCAGTGACCTTGCATTCTATGTTTACAGGACACTCATCAATCAGTGGCGGCTTGACCAGGGAGGCGGGAATCGGAGAGAGCCCAAAACGATCAAACTTGTTAACACCACCGCGTCCCGACACCGTGCCGCATTGATCAACCTTCTTCAAAATTCCTGTGCTTGGGAGGTTCACGACAAACTCGCGTGTTTTGCTGATGAGTCCATGTGAGTAAGTTGCAGGGCGAATCGCGATGCCAATGATGACCGGGCTTCTTATGCTAATATTGAAAACCTCAGCAAGAGTGATGATGTTGGCATGGCCAAGCGAGTCGACACACGTAATCAACGCCGCGGGGGATGGATTTACTGGTCTAAACGGCTCTATTTTCGTCTTCTTCATTGTGTGCTCCTTAAATAAAGAAGAATTTCCGGGTAGTAACCCCGAAATTATACCCGAATTGAGTGAGATAGGGGTCAAATTTACATTTGACCCTTGCTAACTCTTTTTCTAATATATAAACAGGATGCTCTTTCGATGGAAAAAAAAGCCATCCTTCAATTCCCAAGCGCGACTCATCACGACACGTCAATGGTCAAATGTAGGTTTGACCCTTATTTCCCCTAAGGCTTTATTTGACGCATTATTTAAACGTTTTATATATCATTTCAATATATTGCTGTGGCCCGACCCCCTTTGTAAAGCACTGTTCCTGAATGACCCCTTTACTTGTATGAGTCAAGCGTAATATTGACCCCATCGCCTCATTTAGGAAGGATCAATTATTGCCGGAACAGCTTTCAAACGCCGTCTGGGTCCAGTTGCCGATTCCACACCAGTAAGATTTCCAGGTGGCCTCCGTGATCCCCGGTTTTGATATGTGCCCGACATTGTAATATTCGATGTAATTGGCACTCATCGCAGGGTTGGTATTCAGCGCATTGTAAACAGTCAACAATGTGGGCGCGGTAATAGCAGCCTGACCATACGTGTCATCAAAAGAATATTCCTTTTGCCATTGGACGGCAGCAGGGTCGGCGATATCCAGGTTCAAGTAGTAGAGTTCGTAGTTTATTAATTTGAAGGCCAGGGGGTCATAAAACAAATGTTCATAACCGGGGTTGTTGCCGAACTGAGGACTGATGGCCGGGCAGATACGTACAAAGGAAATTGCTTTGTCCGGGATTTTAGAATCTACCAATAAACGGAAATCATCCATATGAGTGTGACCGCAAAAAATCGCGGTAATTACAGGCCCGTATGCTTCCAACAATTGGATGAACCGGTCATTGTATTGAGGCTTCCACATGGAAATATATTTTTTATCACGGACTGTACTGTAGACATTGATGCCAGGTGGAATGTGCAGCAGCAGCCAGACTTTTTGATTATTCTGTAGTGCTCCCTTCAATTGTTTTTCAAACCAATTCAACTCCTTTTCCGCTGGATCGTAATCCAGGCCCTTTGGGTTCGTGTGTTTAACTGAAAAAAAGATGCTGTTAAGGGTAATGATGAGGGTATTTTGGCTTCCCGGGGGGGTAACTGTGAAATAACCGCCGAAGGGATAGGTTTCGCCAAAGGATTTTTGGTTTTCCGGGTTCTCCAAGAAATTTGCCGACAGTATCGATGCGCTATTATGAAGGAATGCGCCGTCCGGTATGATTTTATAGTCACCCGCATAGGAATCGTTGTTGCCCAGGGAAATATAAACCGGCTTGTCGGGGAAATACTTTTTAAACATCAACACTATAAAGGTAATGGTATTGTCCACAAAGCTGTCATATTTGTCTTGTTCACCACCATTGTCCTCAAATCTTTCGTTGAATTCATGGGCAAGGAAATCTCCGGTAAAAATAATAAAATCTGGTTTAGAATTTGTGGCCATGTTTTTCAAAGATGAAATCAACAGGTTGTAATTGGTTTCGTTTTTTCCATAGATGCCGTAACCCTTAACTTTAGAGGCGGCAAAGATGGATTCCCATTGTAAGGCGTCAGATTGGAACAGCTTCGCCACCAGTGTGGGGTCATAGAATGGGTTAAAATGTATATCTGAAATATGAGCCACATTCCCAAAGGTAAGCGCCGATTCTTCTTCAGCGGCGGTATCTTTATCCGGTTTTTCAACTTCCTGTCGAACCGTTGGCCTCTCGGCATTTTTACTATACCCAAAAGGGATAACCAATAAAATGGTTAAACAAATGGTTGTGAGTGCTAATAGACGTTTCGATTGCATCGTAATCATGATGTAATCTCCTGAAGACCTGACCCTCTTGTTTCATTGATAAAGGAATTTCGCATAACAATACAAATCAGCCGTGAGTTTACGAATCGACTGAATTTGCCAGGCTAGGTCGCCCACATAGAAACTTATTAATACCCGCACCTCATTTTCCTTAAACTTTCTGCTTTTAAGTCGCTTTGACCCGTTTATCCTCAATCCGTTTTGCCTTAAACATGGTCCTTTCCAAAGTATCGAAGGCGACCAGCTCGAACCCCGGGGTCACTTCGAGCTCTTCACGAAATGCCTGCCGGACTCTGTTTTTAAACGCATCGGTATCCGCTGCTTTGTCTTTATATTCTCCGATGATGGTAATCACGTCAACACCGCTCTTATCATCGGTGGTGAGTCTGATTCTAAATTCATCTCCTAACTCATCATAGCTTCGAATCACCTTTTCCACTTGCGAAGGATAAAAATTGGCCCCCTTATAAATGATCATGTCATCGGTTCGTCCCAGAATGCCGCCCTCTGATCTTGCGTGGGTACGACCGCAGGCACAGGGTTCCGTATTTAGCCGGGCCAAATCGCCGGTCCAGTAGCGAATCATGGGGGTGGCGTCTTTGGTCAGGTGGGTGAGGATCAACACCCCGACCTCCCCGGGCTGACACCGCTTGTGTGTTTCCGGATCGATAATTTCAACCAGCAGGTGATCTTCCACCCAGTGGATCCCCTTTTTCTCTTCACACTCCGAGGCGCAGGTGGGGCCGATTTCCGCGAGCCCGAAGTAATCATAGGCGTCGATTCCCAAGCCGGATTCGATCTTTTTCCGGGTCGGAGCAATCTCAGCCCCTGCTTCACCGCCGAAGCAACCGGCTCTTAACGGGATGTCCGATGGATCGATACCTCGCTGGTTCATCCGTTCGGCAATATAAAGGGCAAAGGAGGGAGTGGACAGAAATATCGTGGAGCCCGGATTGACAAAATAATCGATTTGCCGGTCCGCCATGGAAGCGCCGATGGGCAAGACAAAACAGCCCATGGCCATCCCGGCATAATGGCAGGACAGACCGGCGACCCAGAGCCCGTAGCTGAGACCGTTCTGGAGGATGTCCCCTGGCCGGGTGCCGAAGTTCCATAGAGTCCGGCTGGTCCACTGGGTGATGTTTTCCACATCTTTTGCCGACCAGATAGTATTGACGGGCACCCCAGTAGTTCCGGTGGATGGATGCAGCTCCCGCCAATCCGTTTGGGGAGCCACGGTATATCTTCCAAAAGGGGGATGGACCGATTGTTCGTCTCTCAACTCCTGTTTGGTTACCGGCGGAATCCTCAGGTTGTCATCGAGAGAGCCTATATCCTCTGGTTTAAGCCCGATTTTATCGAACCGCTCCCGATAAAACATTGATAAGTCATAGCATCGCCTGATCTGTCGTTTCAATCGATCAAGCTGAAGCGTTTCCAACTGCTCCCGGTCCAAGGTTTCAATCTCGTTGTCATAATATTTCCGATGTTCAGCTGAATCG
>CAYSUA010000581.1:0-4025 GCA_964433795.1 uncultured Desulfobacteraceae bacterium
GCTTGATCCGGTCAGTCGCTGAAGATAAAATTTCTTTTGGGCAACAACCCGTTGATTTGTGATTAAGACTCCGTTTATTGTTTTTCGTTCAACGGTCACCGTTGTCCGTTGACTGCGGGGTGCGGTGGGAGAGAGGGGGTTGAACCCGGACTTCAAATATTTCCAACAACGTCGGCCAATTAAACAAATGGTGGTGGTTTTGTCAAGATTGAGGGGGAAAATCACAGCCTTGTATCGCCTGAATCCAAGCCGCCAAGAAAGCGATTGACATCCATCTGAAACCTGGATTATTGATCGTTTATCCGGATTCTGAATCTCCGTCCTCAATCTGAATTCTAAGAAAGCGAAACGCTGCAATCTAGGTATTCAAATGAAACCTTTCGCTAAAAGCAATTTTCCATCCTTAACGTCAAGGAGGAAGTGAGTATGCTGGATGATCATGTCATTTACGAGGCGGTATGCCCTGTTGGAGAGTATGTCGGTGAAGCCCGCCCCATCGCTCCGCGTCTTTCAGACCTGAACGGGAAAACCGTGGGCGAGGTCTGGAACGGTATGTTTCGGGGAGATGCAACCTTTCCCATCCTTCGTGAGTTGCTGAAGAAGCGCTACCCGGATATAAAGTTCATTCCGTATACCGAATTTCCGTCTTTCCTGCCCATGGTGAATATAGACGACGCAGCTGCGGCTCTGCGAGAGACGCTTCTGCGATCCGGCTGTGATGCCGTTATATCCGGAGTCGGCGGGTGAGGTACCTGTACGCCCGCAGTTATGCGGGCAAGTCTGGTGGCTGAGGAGCTTGGTATCCCCACTGCATCGATTGTTGTTACCATGTTTTTAGAGCTGTCCCATTTCTTCGCGTCGTCTTATGGAGTCCCTGACGCCAGGGTTGTTGAATGGTCCGGTGCCATTGCTGTCTTCAGCCGAGCCCAACTATTAGAAATGGCAGAGAATACCGTGATCGATGACATTATCGAGGCATTGACCAGTGGGGCTTCAGGAGGCGGTCTGGATGGTTGAACATATTGCGAAGAATCCGGAGGAGATTGTATGTCGTGGTACTTTCGATGAGGTGAACGACTTTTTCTACCGAAAAGGCTGGACGGACGGGCTTACCATCATTCCCCCTACCCGGGAGGCGGTTGAAGAGATGCTGGGCTGGACGGATTTGTCTCCGGATGAAGAAATAGGGATACTGCAGCTGGCCAATCGGAAAGCTACCCCCCGGAACATTGCCGTGAATGCTGTGATGGCAGGATGTCGCCCCGAGTATATGCCGGTGCTGATCGCCGCGGTGGAGGCTATGGCGGACCCGGCATTTCAACTAAAGGATCTCGGCAGTACCGGCTGTATCAAACCCTTTATCGTGATAAATGGCCCGATAATCAATGAGCTGGAATTGAATTACGGCACCGCGCTGCTGTCCCTTGGGAGGAGAGCCAATGCTGCCATCGGACGCGGCCTCGGCCTGATCGTGAGAAACATCGCCGGTTTCAAGGAAGGGATAACATGGATGGGGACATTTGGATGGCCGGGAGGCGCCTGGATTATGGCCGAGGATGAAGATGCCAGTCCATGGGACCCGTTCCATGTCGACCGCGGTTTTGGCAGGAATGCAAGTACCGTCACGGCGGGGATGATGATGAATGCGACGCACCAGTTTATGACCTCCGGGGCTAAGGCGCAGCCCCATCTCACCGGTCTTTGTCACTACATGGGCAGGGCGTTTGGCGTCACCTCTATATTGTTCGGCATGTCCAAGACCATCAGCGTGTTCATCAGCCCGCCCAATGCCGCTGCCATCGCGAATGACGGTTATTCAAAGCAGGACATAAAAGCGTACATTGTTAAGAATGCCACCCTGCCGGTGGATGAAGTCAACACGGAATTTGCTTACACCGAAGAGCGTGTGGTACCGTGGACGGTGCACAATTTGGTTGAAGAAGGACGGGCGCCAAAGGCGTTCGATGTGGCACCGGGGGAGAGGATGCCGATCATCGAGAGTCCGGAACTCATCGATATTTTCGTATGCGGCAGCCGGCAGAGAAACCGCAACATGATATTCCGTAATTCTTACGCCAGATCCGTCACCAGGGAAATAAACCTGCCCGCGAACTGGGAATCCCGATTAGCCCCCTCTGCCTGAACCATGCCGTCCGGGCAAAATGCTCAGCGCATGTATGCGAAAGCCTGCGGCTCGTCCATAATACTCTCATCTTAATTTGAATTTTCCCATTCTCAATCTAAAAGCGGTTTCATGCAGACGCGGCGCTTTTGGGTGCAAACTTGCACGATTTGTCAAGTACTTATATTTAGACAAGATCCAATAAGGACGCTGTCAGCTTGTTTAAATATGTCAACTTGCAACAATTTGCATATTGGCCATTTTGTACAAGTGTTTTCGGGCAAAGAGTTAAGGTCCTTTAATTTGGATTTCAGCTTTTAGAAAGCCTCCAGCTGCTTTGAGGCATACTGCAGCCTGACAATTTCCCGGAGCTTTTTTTCTTTCACACGTATTGTCCCTTTAACATAACTGTTAAAACTGACAGTCATTTTATCACACATTAATTCAATTATTTTTGACGGTTACAAGATTTGCCGTTGAAATTTTGTCAATAGATTTGTCACAGATTTCGACCACTGATAACAAAAAGAGGCCACAGCATTTCGCCGTAGCCTCTTTACATTCTTGGCTGGGAGACCAGGATTCGAACCTGGGTTGACGGGTATAAGATTAGGGACGGGTATTTATATATTGATAATGTCCCCGCCCCATAAACGTTCCAGAAAGACTCTCCAGGGAAGGATTTCGATTCCATCTTCTGTTTGACGTGGTTTCGAATCCATTGATACCAGGATGCGCCGTTTAATCTGATATTCCTCTTTAAATCGGCGAAGCCCTTTTAGATGGGTTGAACCGGCCAATTCCGTCGATTTGACTTCGATGGCAATGTCATGATCACCCAGGATAAAATCAACCTCAAATCCAGAAGAAGTTCTCCAGTAAGTTATGGGATAAAACAGTTCAGAATAACTTGAGTGTGCTGTTATTTCCATCCATATAAAGTGCTCAAAGGCCCGGCCAAAGAGTTCCGACCCTGGTTCAACCCTGCCTCGGCGTGTAAGATACACTACCGGAGAAAGGTCAAAAAAGAAAAATTTAGGACTTGAAACCAGTCGTCGTTTTCTTCTTTTATAAAATGCCGGTAAATATCTACCGATAAGCGTATCTTCAAGGATTTGAAAATATTCTTTTACCGTGGGACTCGATACACCGCACTCACGTGCTATATTCGTATAATTCAGTATTTCCCCGTTCGTCAATGCAGCCACTTCCAGAAATCGACTGAATGCAGGGATGTTTCGGGTCAATGCTTCCGAAGCGATTTCCTCCTTCAGATATTCACCTACATAAGACTGCATCAGTCGGCCCGGCTTTTTGCTGTCATAATGGCGAGGAACCAAACCGTTATTCAACGCTTTGTTCAGTGAGAAATCCGGGATTTCCGGAAATACAAGTGGAAAAAGCTCATAGCGGACCGCTCGACCACCCAGTAAATTTGCATGCCCCCGTTTTAATTTCCTTGCGCTAGATCCGCAGAGAATGAACCTGAGCCCCTTGCTCTCGATTAACCAATGAACTTCATCCAGCACGAGGGGGAGTTTTTGAATCTCATCGATGATGATGGGATCCTTCTGGGAACTGCCATCCAATCCGGATGCCAGACATTCCTCTCGTATTAGCTCGGGCCTGCGCAATAATCTTTGATATTCCGTGGAAAGTAAAAGATCGTAACGGTGCGCTTCAGGAAATAAAGATTTCAGCAAAGTGCTCTTTCCTGTTTGGCGGGGTCCCCAAAGAAAACAGGATTCTCTAGAACTTAGCCGGAGTTTTTGGATTCTATTATACATGTAAATTCAAAGCATTAATTTAAATTTACATGTATAATATAGATTGACATTTCTTTTTGCAAGGACTTTTTGCTTGAACCGAAATAGTGAGTGCATTCCCCGTAGCTTGCTACGGG
>CAYSUA010000582.1:0-3995 GCA_964433795.1 uncultured Desulfobacteraceae bacterium
ATTCCTTAAATAGTCAATATTCAATCGACAATATTCAATCATTTGAAGATGGTGATAATATTTCAATCCAATCATTTTGACACCAAGTGCTAAAAAATAACTTTTGCGGCACATAATGCCCCCTTCTAAAATACGCCTCGACCAAATGCTCGTGGAAAAAGGCTGGACTCAAAGCCGCCAACGGGCCCGTGCCTTGATTATGGCCGGAAAAGTGCTGGTGAATGATCAACCCTTGGACAAGCCCGGCACTAAAGTTCCAGAGTCGGATATCATCACCCTAAAAGGCGAAGACATCCCCTATGTCAGTCGAGGCGGGCTTAAACTCGAAGCTGCTTTGGATTCCTTTAAGATCGACCCCACCGGTTTGATCTGTCTCGATGTGGGTGCTTCAACGGGCGGGTTTTCAGATTGCCTGCTCCAAAGAGGAGCGAAAACCGTTTATGCCGTTGATGTGGGATATGGGCAGCTGGCTTGGAAACTGCGTCAGGATCCCAGGGTTGTCGTCATCGAAAGAACCAATATCAGACACGCAATAAAGGAATCAATTCCAGACCCCATCGATCTCGCCGTCATCGATGTTTCCTTCATTTCTCTTAAACTCGTGATTCCCCAAGTTAAGCAATTTTTAGGAGCCGATGCAAGAATCATAGCCTTAATCAAACCCCAATTCGAGGTGGGACGAGAACAAGTGGGAAAAGGGGGTGTGGTCCGTGATCCCCTGTTGCATCAATCCGTAATCGAAGAATTGACCGACTTTTTTACTAAAACAGGTTATCAAGCCGGCCCTGTCGTACCTTCTCCCATTATGGGCCCTAAGGGAAACAAAGAGTTTTTCATATTGCTTCTCTGATTTTTTGAATCGTTCTCTTCAACGCCATTCCGGCTCCTGTGGTTAACCGTATTTTAAGCTTGCTTTTTTTTCGGTATCCATCTAATTAATCATCTTTTTGGAATAAAGCATGATACTCTTTTAGTCTTCAATAACCAATGCAGAGAGGAAACGTAAATGGCAGAAAGCATTGAGAAACTGAGAAATATTGCCCTTGTGGGCCATGGCGGTGCGGGTAAGACGTCGCTGGCCGAGGTGATGCTGTTTAAAGCCGGAATTCTCAACCGGATCGGACGGATAGAAGACGGCAATACCGCCATGGACTACGAACCTGAAGAACTTAAACGACAGGCCAGTATCAGTAGCGGATTTCATCAATTCGACTGGAAAAAACATACGGTCAATATCATCGACACCTCTGGTGACCAGAATTTTTTTACAGATACCCGACTCTGCATGCCGGCTGCCGATGCTGCCGTAGTGGTTCTCGATGCTGTGGATGGCGTTAAGGTTCAAACCGAGCAGGCCTGGGACTTTGCCAAGGAATTTGATCAGCCTGCTGTCATTTTTATCAATAAAATGGACAGGGAACGGGGTGACTTTTCCCGAACATTTAAGGAAGCCGCTGATATTTTCGATCCCAAACCGATTATTCTTCAGCTTCCCATCGGTTCCGAAGCTTCCTTTAACGGAGTCGTCGACCTGGTGAGTTTAAAGGCTTACACCTACGATGACAGTGGGAAAGCCAAAGAGGCGGATATTCCATCAGATATGCAGGACCTTGTCGATACTGAGAGAGAGGCGCTCATCGAAAATGTGGCGGAAGCGGATGATGCTTTAATTGAGAAATATCTCGAGGGAGAGTCTTTATCCGATGACGATATTAAAAACGCTTTGCGGAAGGGAACCCTTTCCCGAACATTTGTTCCGGTCTTGTGTGGATCTGCCACAAAAAATATAGGCATCGATCTCTTGATGGATTTTATCACCAATTGCCTGCCTGCCCCGAATGAACGAACTGTAAAAGTCGCTTTGGATGCCGATGGCAATGAAGTCGAACAGATACCGGACCCTCAAGCCCCGTTTTCAGCGTTTGTGTTTAAGACGGTAGCCGATCCCTATGCCGGTCGCCTCTCTATTTTCCGAATCGTTTCCGGTTCTCTAGGAAGCGACGGGACCTTTCGGAATGCCAATAAAGGCAGCAAGGAACGATTTACGCAATTACTGCAGCCTGCCGGAAAAGAACAGAAACCTGTTTCAGAAGCCGGTCCGGGAGATATCATGGCGGTTGCAAAGCTAAAGGATACAGCCACCGGAGACACGCTGTGCGATGAGAGTGTAAATCTGAAATTTCAAACTGTCGAACCGCTTCCCACGCTTATTTCATTTGCAGTCAGTGCTAAATCCAAAGGAGATGAGGATAAGGTATTCAGTTCTTTAACCAAACTTCTTGAAGAAGATGTGGCTATGAAATTGGATCGAAATTCCGAAACCAAACAAATTCTTCTTTCCGGCAGGGGACAGGTTCATATTGAAACCACTGTTGAAAAATTGAGACGTAAATTTAACGTGGAAGTCACCCTCGACACGCCCAAAGTGCCGTATCGGGAAACCGTTAAGAAAAAGGTTCGGGTTCAGGGCAAGCACAAGAAACAGACCGGCGGTCACGGTCAATTCGGTGATTGTTGGATTCAGTTAGAGCCCGCGGCTAGAGGTAAAGGATTTGAATTTGTGGATGCCATTGTTGGCGGTTCGATTCCAAAGACCTATATCCCGGCAGTTCAAAAAGGAGTTGTCGAATCTGCTGTGAAAGGGGTTCTTGCCGGCTTTCCGTGTGTGGATTTCAAGGTGACCTTGGATGACGGATCCTTTCATGCGGTTGACTCTTCGGAAATGGCGTTTAAGATCGCGGGTTCTTTGGCCTTTAGAAAAGCGGCCGTCGATGCAAACCCGATACTATTAGAGCCCATTATGAATGTCGCCATCATTACCCCCGAGGAATACATGGGGGATATCATGGGCGATTTAAATAGCCGCCGGGGCCGGGTGTTGGGAATGGACAGCAAGGGGAAGAACCAGGTCATTAATGCCCAAGTACCCTTGTCCGAGTTTCAGACGTACGCACCGGATCTCAATTCCATTACCGGCGGGCGCGGTATGTACCACATGGAATTTTCACACTATGATGAAGTCCCAGCGCAAACATCTCAGAAAATCGTGGAAGAGGTACAAAAAGAAAAGGGAAAATAGCTTCAATATCATGCACTTAAGGGGAGCGTGGCGATATGCCGCCCTCCCCTTTTCATTTTCATTTACAGATTCGAACGGCGCTCTGATCCAGCATGGTCGGAAGCCCTCCTTTTTCTTTGGGAGTAAACCCCATGGATTTCCGCCAAACCTCATCATCCTCCATACAGAAATAAACACATACGTCGGGTGCCGACTGTCTGATCCTGGCTATCACCTCCCGGTACAGCTCGATTCTTAAAGGTTTGAAATATCTCATTTTTCCATCCAAACCGGATATAAACTCTCCATAAGGAATTTTTGATTTCTGAAATCGTTTCTGAATGATGGATTTTAATGAAGGAATAAATCGGAAGGAGCCCAGGCTGATCCAAGAGATGTTTTCTGGAGAAACGTGATTGAAAATCTGTTCCGCTACAGCCGCATACTCCTCCTTGCACCCGTTGTAAATAACCATGGGATCAAAATGAAAGGCCACAGGATATCCCCACGATTCGCATCGTTTGGCGGCTTTAAATCTCTCGGAAAGGCCTGCCGTCAAACGTTCTTCCGATTGAATAATTCGCGGGGTATTCAGAGACCAGGAGACAATGGTTTTTCGATTATGATCGATATGTTTCAGTCCGTCAACGGCAACGGTTTTGGTTTTCAGCTCCAAAACCGAATTCGATTGTCGGGCGAATCGTGCGACCAATTGACCGGAAAGATCTGTGATCGATTCCCAAATCATGCTGTCTGTAAATTCACCGGTTCCGATTCGAGATAGACTCTTTTGACTGAATAGATGGTCCAGTTCAGAGAACATGTCTTTATAATTTACGAAAAACTGGAGCACAGGTGGATGGAAATACGATTGGAGGATGCAATAGGAGCAGTCCAGTGTGCAAAATGTCCCGATATGCAGGATCTTATATCCGCA
>CAYSUA010000583.1:0-3988 GCA_964433795.1 uncultured Desulfobacteraceae bacterium
GAGGTCGGTACCCTTCCTGTGGAATTGAGAAAGAATATAGAGGCTAGGAGAGAAATGGTTTTGTCATCAGACATTGCAATTCTATGTCTCCCAGATGATGCTGCTATCGAGGTAGCAGGTTGGGCAAAAGATGCAGATACTCGCCTTATTGATGCAAGCACAGCACATCGTGTTTCTGAAGGTTGGGTTTATGGTTTGCCCGAACTCCAACCCACTCAGCGTGATTTAATCAGAAATGCAAAATTTGTGAGCAATACCGGGTGCCACGCAGCAGCGTTTATCCTGCTCATAAGACCTCTTGTCGATAAAAAAATATTGATGGAAGGCTCCCCAATAACGGTTAGCTCGTTGTCTGGTTATTCGGGTGGCGGACGTACAATGATTAATAAGTGGGAAGATCCCGAAAAAGGTTTGAATTCATTACCATACGAGGCTCTTTACGCGCTCCAAACTGTCCATAAGCATATACCGGAAATGGTGAAGTATAGCGGGCTTACAAAAGAGCCTCAATTTATTCCTGCAGTTGGTCCATTTCGATGCGGTATGCGAGTTCAAGTGCCCATACATGCTGCGATGCTTAAGGAGGGTAGCAACGGAAAGGACGTCTGGGAGGTACTCACGGAACGTTATCACAGCGAAGAATTCGTAAATGTTTTGACACTGGAAAATGCGGTGCCAGTTAATGAAAAAACCTATGATCCGAAAGCTTGCAATGACACAAACCGAATAGAGCTATGCGTGATACCTCACCCTAGTGGACATGTGCTGCTAATGGCTACACTAGACAATTTAGGAAAGGGGGCATGTGGGATGGCTATTCAGAATCTCAACTTAATGATAGGAGCGCCAGAAAGTCGAGGCTTACCGAAATAACAAGGCTTCCAGCGTCGAACCATCGCATTAAGCAGACGCAAGTTATATCTGCATTGGGCACGGCATGGCACCGATTGTTTTCTGGGGCCACAGTGTGGCCAGGGGCGGTTCGATTCAATTGTCAAAGAACAATGCCTTGATCCTGATGGGTGACTGAAGCGGATTAGTCTTTTATCCGTAATCCAAATAACGAAATATCGGGCGCGAAGCTAAGATTTAAACCGCTGAGACACTATACGAAAAAAAGAGTGATTTTTTGTTATATGGGGGTACCTTTTTTTCTTGACAAGACCTTTAATGGGCGACCCCAGGTGGTCCACAGACCCATGCATAGAAAAGTTGTAGAACATAGAGTGGGGTTGTTTGCTTAAGGGCATCAGGTGTGTAAGGAGGTATAGATTATGAATATGGCAGACCGATTATCGGCATTCGTTGTTGAGACAACCTTTAAAGATATCCCCCCGGATACAGTAAGATTCACAAAAGAGTTGGCGCTAAAGACAACGGCGGGTATGCTCGCAGGATCGAGACTTTCCGAATGCAAAAAATTTATCAGCTATATAAAGGAAAAGGGTGGCAAATCAGAGGCGGGTATCGTTGGAGATAGTTTTCGTACCTCTGTTGAAAACGCGATCTTGGCCAATGGTTTCTTTGCTCACGTTTCTGAGCTTGAAGATGATCAATACCCTGGTCCGACAAGTGACATAACGATATTCCCTGTTATTTTACCGTTAGCTGAAAAGCTCGGGCTTTCCGGCAAAGAACTAATAGAAGCCTCTGTAGTGGGGACAGAGGTCATGACCAGATTTTCGTATTATACCCAACCCCGGACAGCTGAGCGCGGATTCATTCCCTTGCCATATTATGGTGTAATAGGGGCAGGAATGGTTGCCGCAAAAGCCCTAAAGCTTGATAAAGAAAAGACAAAAGCAACACTGGGTATATCATTCACCCAAGGTACGGGATCTTACGTCAATATTGGAACGGTTGCTCATTATCTTGAGTCAGCTTGGTCTTGCAGGAACGGATTGGTTGCGGCGGAGATGGCAAATTTAGGATTTACTAGTGGAACTAATTTAGAGAAATGGCTGATCAGCTTACTCGGTGAAGATGGTGTAAAATTAGACGCGATTACAAACGATATTGGTAAATCCCCCTTTTTCATCCATAATATATGGATAAAAAAATATCCGTGTTGCGGGTTGACCCATCGGCAAGCCGATTCTCTATTCATGTTGATTAAAGAGCATAAATTTACTGCGGAGGATGTCGCGGAAATACTAGTCGATGTAGGAACAACAGATTATGAGGCCTGCAATAGAGTTGATCCCGCAGATATCGAATCATCCAAATTTAGTTATCAACACATCTTATCGGCTGTTCTGCTTGATGGTGAGATTGATATGGATACGTTCACCGATATGAAAATAGGCGATCCTCAATTTAAGGCGTTTCGCCCGAAAATCAAGCTCATAGCCCATCCTGAGTGGGGTGGTGGATCGAATGCAGGAATACCACGGGTCGCGGTAAGGTTAAAAAACGGAAAATCTGTCATGAAAGAAATGGAACAGCCGATTGGCGGGAATAAGTTCCCATTGACATCGACACAGATTGTAGATTTGTATCGGAAATACACCCGGAATATATTAACGGAGGAACAAATATCCAGGACAATCGATATGACACTTGATATGGAAAATATTAGCGATTTGTCCGAACTCAACGATATAATAACATTTAGAAAATAGAACGAACACGCGAAATGGGCATTTCGTGTATTATAGAGGGACTTTAAACAATTCTGCCCTTGGGGGTCGGGCCATAGTAACATACTGATATTGTGATTAAATCGTTTCAAAGTAGCGTCATATATGACCTTAAAATTATGTTTTTGCAAAGTAAAATGCCTATTTAAGGAAATAAGCGTATACGAGGATGGCAAGGACGAGGGAACGGGGTCGCGTCTACACAACTGACAAAAATCTAAACTCTGTAAAAGGTGAATGTCTGATCCCAAGGTTCGTGCTTACACCTGGTGGTGTTGGAGGGGGAGAGGTTTTGAATACCCCACAGGCATTCAACTTGAACAACCCGCAAAGCTCCGCTTTATTAAGATAGACACAGAAAAGCCAGGTCTCCGTAATTGACAAAATCTTTAATGGACCCTGGAGCGGGTCGGAAGTAAAAAAGCAATTGGAAATTGGTTAAAATCTGTTAGCCTATCGTAAAAAAAATCGTTTATCACCTCGCCTTCTTCCATTCAGTTTCAGATTCTCTTTAAGCATACTGCATATGGGAGTTAGATTGTTCTTGACACTTAATTTCCCCAAAGCTTATATAAATATTTTGTTGAAGACGGGGCGTCTCGGTGGCGCATGTTTTTGCATCCCAGTAGAATTGAACCAATCCTAAGGAGGTACACCATGATGAAACGATTGACTATGTTGTTGATTGCAACGACCGTTCTTACCGCATCTGTGGCACTTGCCGGGACCGTTAAGATCGGCATGATCACTACCCTTTCGGGAGGCGGTAGCGGTTTAGGGATTGCTGTTCGTGACGGATTCAAGCTGGCAATCGAGCAAGAAGGCGGCAAACTTGGCGGCTATCCCGTCGAGTTGATCGTGCAGGACGACGCCCGCAAGCCGGATAAGGCGAAACAGATTGCTGATCGGTTCATGAAAAGAGACGACGTACATATAATTACAGGTATCATCTGGTCGAACCTGGCCATTACCGTTGTCCCAAAGGTAGCGCGTGAAGGCGTCTTTTATATCAGTCCGAATGCAGGTCCTTCTCTTCTGGCCGGAAAGGGTTGTCACGAAAACTATTTTAATGCCGCCTGGCAAAATGACAACCTCCACGAGGCAATGGGGCAGTATGTGAAAGACAAGAACTTCAAAAGAGTCTTTATCTTGGCACCGAATTATCCGGCGGGCAAGGATTCCCTGAGGGGTTTCAAGCGCTTTTACATGGGTAAACCAGTCGCGGAGGTGTACACGAAGCTTGGGCAAAAGGATTACGCAGCGGAAATCTCGTCAATTCGCAGTGCCAAGCCGGATGCGGTTTTCTTCTTTCTACCCGGCGGCATGGGAATCAGCTTTATCAAGCAATA
>CAYSUA010000584.1:0-3978 GCA_964433795.1 uncultured Desulfobacteraceae bacterium
GTCACACACCCCCGAATCGGCTCATCTCCAAAGCCTATCCCGGCAAGTTGGCTTTTGTAGATAACCAGGTATGGTTTTTAAGGATCACCCGGTGATTGACTTGGCCATAGCCTTTTGGTACCTGCTATTAACAGGATAAAATTTTTCCTCGGAACGATAACTGATGGTAAGATACTTGTAAGGCGAAAATTCTTGGAATAGAAAGATCCATCAAAGGATTTGTCTTAACTTGGGTTAAAGGAGCGTGTCTTTATTTTTACGGTGCGATCAGGAAGGAGCTTGCAATGGCTGAGAATATCCGTGTCGGCGCATTGATTTCAGGTGGCGGAACCAATCTGCAGGCCATTATCGATGCCTGTGAATCCGGAAAGATCGATGCAACCATGGTTTTTGTGGGCTCGGACAATCCGGATGCCTATGGACTTAAGAGAGCCAAAAAACACCGGATACCGACTTTCGTCGTGGATTACAAACCGATTATCCGCTCCGTCAGGAAAGATCCCCAAGCCGTCTTGCCGCCTGACGATTTCAATCTCGACGACATTATTCAAAAACAGACCTTGTACGACAAGCATTCAGATCCGGAAAAGGCGCGAAATTTTTTTATCTCCAGGGCCATCGCCGAATCTGCGCTTCTCGAGAACATGAATTCTTTTTCAGCTGACCTGCTGGTGCTGGCCGGTTTTATGAGAAATTTGACCCCCTACTTCATCGACAGAATTAACTCGAATTCTTCATGCCCTCGAATCATGAACATTCACCCTGCCCTTTTACCTTCTTTTCCGGGAGTCGACGGATATGGCGATACGTTTCGATACGGGTGCAAAGCAGGGGGATGTACCGTTCACTTTATCGACTACGGTGAAGATTCCGGCCCGATTATCGGACAGCGTACTTTCCAAATTGAGCCGGACGATACCATAGATTCCATCAAGAAAAAGGGGCTGGCGTTGGAGTGGGAGCTCTATCCGGAATGCATGCAATTGTATGCCGAGAATCGATTGAAAACAGTGAAAAAAACCTTTCAACTCGATTCCGGTCAACCCTATGAACGGACCATTGTTGAGATTTTGCCCGCAGAGCAAACCCTGATGTAAATTTCTCCTTGCAAGCGTTAGTCTTGAAAGGGTAATGATTTTGTAATCGTGTTCAATATGGGAGGAGAGAATGAGCAACAAGAAGAAAATTTGTTTTATCGGTCTCGGCGCCATGGGAAAGCCCATGGCAATAAACATGATCAATGCAGGATTCGAGCTGGTTGTGTACGATATCAACCCGGATCCCGTGAATGCGCTGGCTGCACTGGGAGCAGAAGCAGGAGAGAGCGCTGCAAAGGCGGCATCCATTGCGGATGTGGTGATCACCGTATTGCCCGAATGTGAACATGTCAAAACCGTATATCTCGGGGAAAACGGGATTATTCAGAGTGCCCGGAGCGGAACCGTATTAATCGATATGAGTTCCATTGCCCCCCATACAACAAAACTGGTTGCAGCCGAAGCCGAAGACAGGGGATGCCGGTTTATGGATGCGCCGGTTTCGGGCGGTACGGTCGGTGCCGAAAAAGGGAGCCTCACCATCATGGTCGGCGGCGATGAGGCATTGCTCGATGCTCACCGGGATATCCTCGAGACCATGGGAAAGACCATATATCACCTGGGGCCCGTCGGTATGGGTGAAACCGTGAAAATGATCAATCAGATCCTCGTGGGCATCAATATCATGGGTATCGCCGAGGCGTTCACCCTCGGCGTCAAACTCGGGGCTGATCCGCAGGTGCTCTATGAAGTGATTCGTACGAGCGCCGGCAATTCATCCCTTGTGGACGGCAGGGTACCCAATTACATATTGAAAGGCGACTTTGACCAGCCCGGATTTGCGTTGAACCTTCTCCGCAAAGATGTGGGGCTGGCCGTGGAAAGTGCGAAGATGAACAACGTCCCGATGTTTCTTGCCGGACAGGTATTTCAGTATTTGTCCATGGCCAGCGCTTCCGGTCTCGGCAGCAAGGATATGTCTTCGGTTATTCAGCTCATGGAGCAGGTTGCGGGGGTTGAAGTCAGATCGAAATAGAGTTTTCTGGTTATCCAGAAAGCCTAAGTTAAGCCGGTTCGGCGGTGAAGGCAAACCAATTCACAGACGTATGAAACTCGCACATAAGGGGCCGTAACATCGAACAGAGCAACGACTCAACCAAAGCATCGCGTTAAATAACAGGCTGTTAAGGCTTATTGCAGCACCTACGAGCTGTTCGATGTAACGTCCCCTAATGTACTCAGACAGTCATACTGCTGCGAATCGGCTTACCTTCACCGCCTATTCCACATAGCAACTTGGCTTTTGTAGATAACCAGATAAATTTTTTTAGAAAAGTGATCGGCAATATGAATTCTCAGAGAAAGGGAGACTTAGCATGACGGACTTAACGACCATGGGGTATGCAGGAAAAATCTTACGGGTGGATCTTTCTTCCGGAAAGACGTGGATTGAAGATCTTAATGAGCCCACCATCAGGAAGTGGGTCGGCGGCGTCGGGTTGGGAGTCAAATATCTTTATGAGGAAGTTCCACCAGGTGTGGAGTGGAACGACCCTGAAAATCGTCTCATCTGGACTTCCGGGCCCCTGGCGGGAACCGGAGTTGACGGGGGCGGCACCATCAATATCATGGCTAAGGGGCCCATGACGAACCTGGCGGGATCGTCTCAAGCGAACGGCTTTCTCGGGGCCTATATGAAATTTTCCGGTTTCGACGGGATTGTTTTTCAGGGAAAGTCGCCCCACCTGGTCTATCTTTTGATCCGTGACGGAAAAGCGGAAATTAAAGACGCCCGGCATCTTGCCGGAAAAGTCGTAGGTGAGACAGAGGACCTGATAAAGGAGGAGTTGGGTGTCAATAAGTACGGTGCTAGCGTATTCGGCATCGGCCCGGCCGGTGAAAATCTGGTTCGCCATGCATGTGTCACGGGTGACAAAGGGCATTCCGCTTCCCACAACGGTCTGGGTGCGGTGATGGGATCGAAGAACCTGAAGGCTGTGGCAGCCTGTAAATCCAAGTCAAATTTCAGCGTTCAAGACCCCGACCGGCTCAAACTCAAATATAATGAGATGGTGGAAGCTGCCAAGAAAATACCTCGATCCAAATGGGGTACCGGCGGCGGTTTTTCAACCATGCACGAAAAAGGGATGTTGCCGGTAAAGAATTACACGACAAATATTTTTCCCGAACACGAAAAGTTAAACGGCCGGTATATGAGAACCCACTTCAAGATTCGCTCCAGACCCTGCTACAAATGTTCAATCGCCCACGTCAAGGAGGTCACGGTGACCGAAGGTCCGTACACCGGTTTCGTCGGTGAGGAACCCGAATACGAACTGCTGGCCGCTTTCGGACCCCAGATCGGAAATACGGATCTTGGCGCTGTGGTCATGCTGTCCAATGAGGTGGATACCCTCGGGATGGACTGCAACGAGACCGGCTGGATCATCGGCTGGGCCATGGAATGTTTCGAAAAGGGTGTTTTCACCACCAAAGAAACAGGGGGTCTCGAATTGACCTGGGGCAATGTGGAGGCTGTTAAAACACTGATGAACAGAATTGCCCGGAGAGAGGGATATCTGGGCAATCTCCTGGCGGATGGTGTCATGAGAGCCTCGAAGAAGATAGGCTGCGAAGCCGCCGAGTGGGCCATCTATGCTCAAAAAGGCTCGGCCCCCAGAGGCCACGACCATCGGAACCGGTGGTTTGAACTCTTTGATACCTGCATGACCAATACCAGCACCCTTGAGGCCACATACGGTCCGATTCAGCCCCAGTTGGTCGATCTGGAAGCCCCCACCGACCATTTCTCACACGAGCAAGTCTCCACGTTCAACGCCAGGCATAACGGGATCGGGCTGTATTTCGACTGCCTGGGCGTCTGCCGGTTTGTCGCGTTTGAACCCAAGTTGCTGGCCGAATGTTTAAATGCCGCTGTCGG
>CAYSUA010000585.1:0-3977 GCA_964433795.1 uncultured Desulfobacteraceae bacterium
TTGGCTCCAAGACCGTCTCACCCAACGGGTAATCGTGACGATTCCCGGACTTGAATAAAGAAAATGATTATTGGAAATAGATTATAACCTTTAAACTCTGAACTCTGAACTCTGAACCCTGAACGCTAAACCGCTGAACTTATGTTACACACTATGAGCGGCCTCACATAGATTTGCTAATTTCTTCCTGGCAAGATCTCGCCCGAGCAAACCAAGGCCGCAATCCGGAGCTGCAATAAGTCTGTGCCGATCGATGTAATTGAGCGCTGTGAGGAGCCGTTGACGGATTTCATCGATTGTTTCGACACGGCTTTGAGCCACAGCAACCACCCCCAAAATAACGGTTGATCCGGCAAATCTTTCAAGCAATGTCAGATCGTTGGGTCTGTGGGCATCCTCTATTGAAATTTGATCAATGGGGGCTGCATCCAATGCTTCTGCCAGATCGAAATAGGCTTGAGGATCTGCTTTGTGGTAGTCTGTTTCATCCAGAAAGCTCGGGTATCCGCAACAGATATGAACCACCCGGTTCATGCCTTCGGCCAAGCCATGAAAACAGCGGATAAGGTGATCGATGCCGAACTCCAACGCCTCTTTGACGTTTCTCGCAAACAAAGGCTCGTCGATCTGGATATACCGGCATCCGGCATCAGCCAATGCCCGAACCTCGAAATTGATGGCATCTGCCAGATCTTCTCCCAATTTTGTTGCATCCCCATAAAAATTGTCCGCTGTGGTATCGGCTATGGTTAGAGGGCCTGGAACGGTCATTTTTATTGGGCGGTCGGTGAAAGACTGGGCGATTTTGAAATCATGGATTAAAAACGGATCGCCTGAAGGACGGATTGGGCCTGTTATGGTCGGTAGTCGGGTTTCATAAGCGCCGTTTCGCAGTTTTTTTGGGGTGAGTTGATCGAAATCAATACCGGTCAAATGGCGGCAATGGTAGTGAATATAGTTTTCGCGCCGAACCTCTCCATCTGTGGGTATGTCGGTCCCTGCTTTAACCTGATCCTGGATGACTTCTTGAGTTGCCGAAATGAAAAGGTCTTCTGCCGCATCCCCTGTGGCATTTAAAAGATCCTTATAGAGTGCCGTGGCGCGGCTTGTATCCGCTCCGAATTCCGGTGCAAACCAGTCCACCACCGGTGCGTATGCCGGTTTGGGATATGCACCGATACTGGTTGTCAGAATACCCATATTCAGTACCTTTTCCTTTTTAGCCCTCCGAGACTCTCTCGTCCGGTGTTATGCGAGTGCTGATGATCGCGCGTCCTGTGACTGCACCCAACACCATCACCGCTCCAAAGATGGCCAAGATGCCTGGAACCTCTCCGATTACAATGAATACCCAGACCGGATTGAGTATGGGCTCCAATGTCATGATGATCATTGCTTCCAGTGCTTTCAAATGCTTAATGGCCATGGTGAAGAAAACATAGGAAAGACCGATCTGGATAATACCGAGAAACAGAATGATGCTGACCGCCTGTAAGGTGAAAGTTTCTTGAACAAGAAATGGAAGCCCCACCGCGGTTGCCATCAGATTACCCAGCAAAACCATATTGGCCGGTTCTCCCGATTTTTGCTTGCGCGAGCACAATACCACCGTCGCCATTGAAATGCCGCTTAATGCCCCAAACAGGTTCCCCATAAATCCGCCCATGGCCAATCCATCTCCTAAGAGAAGCAACATGCCCAAAAAGATTGCGATCATAGACAGCCAGTCAGTCTGTTGAGGGCGTTCTTTTAAAAACCAGTAACTGAATAGAAAAACATACATGGGCGAAGTGTAATGCAAGAATATGGCGTTTGCCGCAGCAGTCATTTGCGTACTCAGGATAAAAAAGAGTTGTGCCCCCACGTAACCGAGGCCGCCCATGATTTGAATGCCGGTCCAATCAATGGAAGGGCGTCGAAGATAGACCAAGAAAACCATTGCCGCAAGGATGCTTCGGCCGCTTAGAATGGAAAAGGGATCCCAGTGGAGGAGTTTGATAAAAAGCCCGCCGCTGCTCCATGAAACAGCTGCCAGCATGATGAGAATGGTCGCTTTTCGACGTGTCATTTATTCTGGATCCTCGATGCTCGTTACTTGATACTGGAGGGTGAATCAATTAAAATATCGAGTATCAAGAATCGAGCATCGAATATCTATCATGTTTTTACCGCATCTAAGAACCGCTCCAGTTCATCTTTGGTATTATAGAAATGAACAGATGCCCGGAGATAACTGTCTCTTGCACTCACGATGATATTCTGATCTTTTAATTTCTCTACTATTGCTGTCGGATTCTTAGTTTTGAGTCCGACGATTCCTGCCCGTTCATTCCAGTCTCCGGGTGTTACAACACTTATCTCCTTCTCTTCGGCCCGGTTAATCAGATAAGTCGTCAATTTTTTCACGCGGGCTTCGATATTCGCCAGCCCGATCTTTTTTAAATAATCCGCCGAATGGCTTTGAATCCAGATACCTAAAAAGTTGGGGTTGCCGTACTCGAACCGGTGGGCATCTTTTGCCAGAACCGGATTTTCCTGCATTTTGTCGTCTGATGTAAAACTGAATTTTGAAGCATAGGGGGGTGTGATCATCGGTATCATATCTTCCGAAGCATACATGAATCCCGCTCCGGCTGTTGAAAACTGAGCTTTGTGACCGCCTGCCACCAGAACATCCGCCCCGAGTTCTTGTAACGGGATTGAAAGTACCCCCACCGCCTGAATACCGTCGACCACCAGTTTGATACCCCGTTTGCGGCAAAATTCTGAAAGCGCCGGTATATCGGTCCGAAAGCCGTTTCCATATGTGACCCAGGCTGCTGATAAAATTCGGGTTCTATCATCCACCAACGGTTGATAGCAGCCTAACGTAACCCGGCCTTCGGCATCCGGCCGTGCCCAGCGGATCTCGACCCCCTTTGATCGCAAATGCCGCCACGGAAAAATATTGGCCTGATGTTCGAATTCGCTGATGACAACGTTGTCGCCGGATTCAAACGGAAACCCCTGGGCAATAATGTTGATTCCTTCGGAAGTGTTTTTAATCAGGGCGATATTGTGCGGTGTCGCACCGAACAGATCGGCCACTTTCCTCCGGGTAACCTCTATGTTTTTCATCGAAAATGCATCCATTCCGGCTCCGTCATAGACGTCATTAATCCATTCATGAAATGCATTTTCCACCTGACGGGGCAGTATCGCCTTTCTGGCAATATCGAGGTAGATATACTTTTCGGTTGTGGGGAAATCCCTACGGATCGCATCCCAATCCGGTTCTGTTTTCACCAATTCATGTCCTTTCACAAGTATTCGTAAAGCGGCTTTGTGAGACGCACTCTCAAGTCGGGCGTTGGAGAAAGAAACGCCTTTCAATAACTTGATTGTCGGCAATTTGTAAAGGTAATAAATTCCTTGAATCCGCCGGGCCTTAATAATCTATAATATTGAATAATATAAGTTAGTTATGAATGTTCCAGTTAATTGCCCGACCTTTGCTTGTTTTTTTGTTTTTTTTTGTTTACTCTCAATCGAATCCTTCCTATATTCGATGTTGCGAATCTGAAAGAGGATTCCTGCCTGTTTGATGGATTATGGACGGCTTACCGCATCTGCTGTCCGTTTGATTTAACACCTATCGGAAAAGGAGGTATTCCATGTCTAAACGATTCCTATTTATTATGCTTTCTGTTGTATTGGTCCTTGGGCTCTCCACAAATGTTTCTGCAGGCGCCAAACTCAAAGTTGCCATGGTTACAGATGTAGGCGGTGTCAATGACCAGTCATTCAACCAATCAGCCTGGGAAGGATTGCAGCGCGCCAAAAAAGACTTTGGGATTAAAGTGGCGTACAAGGAATCCAAACAGGATGCCGATTATGCACCCAATATGGAAACCCTTACGGATGCAGAATATGACTTGATTTGGGGGATCGGTTTTTTAATGGGTGACGCCATCAAAGAGACCGCACAAATCAATCCG
>CAYSUA010000586.1:0-2309 GCA_964433795.1 uncultured Desulfobacteraceae bacterium
CAATAATATTCTTTCCCTAATAAAAAAAATAAGCTCGGAAGATAACATTACCGTGCTATGCAGCCTTCACCAGGTTGACTTTGCAGCACGATTTTCACAGAGAATAATAGGCCTTAACAACGGCAGTGTAGTGATGGACGAACTTAATAAGGGAATGAATCCTGAGGATATTAGAAAAATATACGGAACCCATGACCTGGGGATGTTTTTCGGCGCTGAAGCAGGACTAAGCGATGATGAGCAGTTAATAAGCTGGAGTGAATACAAGTAGCAGCGATGGAGATTCTTGGCGATAATACATACAGAATCCTTAATTTAATAAACTCCATAAATCAATTTTCAAAAAAATATTTTGGTTAAACTACTAAAACTATTCATGTGATTTGGTTATAAAATTGTCTGAGAAAACAATGCCCAAAGATAATCGTGTTATTCTTAAAATGGTGACGGTTCCGGCAATTAAAGGAAAGATGGCTAGTCAATTTCGTGACCTTGTTACTAATGTTGAGAAGATTACCGGGTTTAAGATTATTATTGAAGAATCCCCTACTTATCAGGATGCGATAGAAGCATTGAAAACAGGTATCGCTCATATAGCCTGGTTAGGGGCTAAGGCTTACCTGGAAGGCGCTCACGAAGCGAATATAGAGGCGTTTGCTGTTGGAATTAGGGGAAAGGCTCTTCGATCAACATACCGAACGATTTTTTTGGCCCGTTCTGACCTCAAAATTAAAACCCTTTCTGATCTTAGAGGGAAATGTCTAGTCCTGAGCGAAAGAGGATCGACTAGTGGCGATCTTATGCCCAGGCATGAATTAATCAAGTATGGTTTGAATCCAGAAGTGCCTTCTAATTTTAAGCGTGTGATCTATAGCGGAAGTCAGGAATCGTCCATTACCTCAGTTCTATCAGGGACAAGTGACGTAGCTGCGGTAAGTGAAATTAACTATGAGAGCCTTATAACGAAAGGCGTTATAGATGGAAAAGAACTTAAAATTATCCATGCTTCTCAGGAGATTCCCGGAGCTCCTTTAGTTTATTCTAAATCTTTGCCGGCTGAAATTAGAACAAAGCTTAAGGACGCTGTCATTAATGCTCATAAGTACGGTGTGGTAAGCGGGTACGGAGATAATATTGTTAAGTATGAAACCCAGGAAAAAGCCAGAGAGGATTTTTTCTCTTCGTATTTGAAACCTCAGTGGGGTTTGCGAGCTTTTATATTTTTAGGTGCGTTTATTTTTCTTACGATTTTAATTACTCTCCATCTTGAAATCGAACCATTCGGGGCTATCAGGAATACTTTTAAATATTCTATTGATCTTCTTAAAAGGCTTTTACCGCCAGATTTTACCAATTTCGGAACACTGATTGTTGCAATGATAGAGACTATCGAGATTGGTATCCTTGGTACAATACTGGCTACGATTATAGCTATTCCGATTGGTCTGTTTTCCGCAAAAAATATTGCTCCCAATAAGGTTATTTATCATATAGCCAGAACAATTACAATTTTCTTTCGGGCAATTCCTGAATTTATTATGGCGATGATACTTGTAATTGCAGTAGGATTTGGAGCTTTACCCGGAGTGATGGCTCTTGGATTTCATACAATGGGGTTTCTTTCCAAATTTTTCGCTGAAGAGATAGAACATGTAAATATCGATCCGATTGAAGCTCTAAAAGCTACCGGTGCTGACCGATACCACACAATTATGTTTGCTATTGTGCCCCAGATTGTTCCATCGTTTGTAGGATTCACTTTGTATATTCTAGATCGCAATATACGTATGGCTACTATGTTGGGCATAGTAGGGGCCGGTGGCATCGGATACAGACTCCAGTCATCATTTAGAATGTTTCAATACCGCGAGGTTTCTGCAATAATCATCATAATTTTCGTAACAATATATATAATTGACATTATTTCTTCAAAATTGCGACTTTCAATTAAATAATCGAACGTTTATGCACCTCTGTAAATTTCTTCAGAGGATGTCTAACCGCAAAGGCGCGAAGGACGCCAAGGAAAATGATTTTTCCCGAATCGGAACGGACGATTCGGAAAAGATTCCAGCCCTCCGGGCAATCAGCGCATATAGTCGGGCCACTCGTCCTCAAGTATCGGCGGTGCCCCCTTCAGCGACTTGTCGGGTCGTAGCTCGCAGAGCGAAGCCTGAAGCTGATAGATGTTGTTGATCGCCCTAATCCACATTTAAGTGACCAAATCAGAGGTCTCGGAGGGTCATTAAGTTAGCGTTTTTCACCCCCTTTCGCAACCGCATTTTTTTCAGTTATACGAAAATATATTG
>CAYSUA010000586.1:2319-3976 GCA_964433795.1 uncultured Desulfobacteraceae bacterium
AAGTATCGGCGGGGTCCCCTTCAGCGAAGCTGATTGACACTTTTCTTTTGCCGATCTGCGCATCGGCAAAAGAAAACTTAGCGTTCTTTGCGCCTTGAGCGAAGCGGGCGGTTCAAGTTTTTTTCTTGGCCAACTGGCACCTGACTCAAAAGACCTTTCATTGTTATAAAGATTTAGATTAATCATTTTAGGCACTATCAGTTCTGAATCCGTCCAAACCGGTACGCCGCCCAAACCGCAATAGCGCCGCCTGCTCCTAATAAACTGAATGCCCACCCCCAATTTGAGTAATAGGTCTGCTGAGCCCTAAGCGGGTTTGTCAAATCCAGAATGAATCCGAATATCAGCGGGGATACGGCACCGGCGCTGAACCCCAATAATGACCTTAGTCCGAAAGCCGATCCCAAATAGGAAGGCCTTACCACTTCAGTCAGGGCCGTCGAGAGAACCGGGGAATCCCCTAATGATGAAAACCCATAGATAAGGCCGATTCCCACGATGATGACAAACGGCCATCCGATGGTCCATCCGAATACAAACGAGCATACCGTGCTTATGCCGGCCATCATGATGATGACCCGGGCGCGGCCGAGGCGGTCGGATAACATCCCCATGGAAACGGAAGCAATCAATCCCGTCAAATGAAATGCCGCGGTTATCTGAGCGCCCTGTCCGGCAGAATTCAATCCTCCGGTTCCGCCAAGCGCTAAACAAGCGGCCAGGAATGCCGGCGTCCACGCCCACATCCCGAGCAGCTCCCAGGTATGGAATATGTAGCTGCCGATCAGCAGCATGGCCGGCTTGTTTTCGAGCACTTCTTTGGTGAATCGCTGCTCTTTATGGCGCGTAACCACAGACACCTGAGTTTTACGAAGGGTGATCCGGGCCATAATCAAAGCCAAAAGCGGGCCTGAGCAGGTTGCCATAAACGAGAGCTTGTACCCCCCAATGGGAATGGCAATCCCGCTGATCAAAAGAGAAAGGGCATAGCCCAGTGATGTGCTTGCGATAAACCATCCGGTGGCCATTCCCCTGCGCTCAACAGGATATTTGTCCGCAAGGATCATCAGCGCAGTAGTGTAGGTGCCGCCTAAGGAGAGGGCAACGAGAACATAGAGGATCAGGGCTGAAAGATAACCGCGGGCAAAGATGGCGAATGCGATAGAAAAAACTGCCCCGGCCTGCATGGACCAAAGGAATAACGGCTTGGGTCCGATTCTGTCCGCCAAAGCTGAAAACACCACCAGGGATATTGCATAGCTGATCTGATATCCGCTGGCGATGGATCCTGCAGCTGCAGCAGACATGGCCCACTCCTGCTGCAGAACGGGCAGTGCGGCTGCGTAGGTCATGACAATGATTCCGGCAAACGTCCTTGAAGAACAAATTCCGATGAGCCACCAGTCTAAGCGCATGTGTCACCCGTTTGCTTAGGAGTAAATGAATTGCCGGAACAGGGTTAACCATCCTTTTCTTATCTTGACACACTATTTGCTTTTTGCAATATCCAAATGGTAACTATAGAAGTTGTGCAACCCTTAACCCGGATAAGCCGGTTGGAGAGAATTGGGCTTCGCTTTCAGCTACGACCCAACAAGGCGGAAATCCCTTTTTATCGGGGAAATTCCAAATCACAAATATCAAATACCAAACAAAT
>CAYSUA010000587.1:0-3973 GCA_964433795.1 uncultured Desulfobacteraceae bacterium
AAACCCCCAATCAAACTCAAAGGAATATCGTTTACCTGCAGAAGACCATTAAGAGATACCACTTTTTATTTCGATAACCTGAAATTCGATGACAAGGTTATCGAAAGCTTTGATTCCGATCCCCAATGGCATGTGATTGCCCAAGGAGGTTGAAATTCCGGACCCAGATTCTTAGTTGCCCGGAGGGTCTGGGTATTTGAGTTATTTAGTTTTTTTCCCAGCGCCCTGCATGACAAATCAAGATTTGAACCCCATTCCCTGTTTTCTCAAAGAGGAGACATTCTGAGTGTAATCGATAAGATACGCAAAAAGATCATCGACAAGGAATATGAATTCGCAATTCCACACTTCTTTGAAGAAATGGCCGCGGATGATCTTGAATTTGCAGATATCAAAAGAGCCTTAGAAACGGGCAGTATTAGACGGAAGTTTACACGTGACCCTAGAGGCACACGTTATGAAATATTAGGCCAATCCACTGATGAAAGGGAGATTGGTGTCATCTGTAGAATAAAAAGTACTGGCAAATTACTTTTTATTACCGTATATGCTCTATAACATATTTTGGAGGTGATCATAGTGTACAATTATGGGAAATGCGAAGTTTGCAATACTTCACTAAAGGAGAAGAATATCCATCAGGACTTTTGGATTAAGGGCAAATTAATAGTGATTGAGAAGGTTCCAGCTGGGGTATGTCCTCAATGTGGCGAAAAAGTTGTTAATGCAGAGGTAGGAGAACGTATTGCTAAGCTTCTTCAAGACAGTAGCCGAATAAATACTGCACCCACTATTTCCGTTCCCCTTATAAAGTATGAAGTAGAAGCTGTGGCAGTCTGAATCAATAGTTGCAGAACGTGACAGCCCGCATCTTTAGCGTAAATAAGTTCTACAATGATTGATCCCTTTATACTATTTACAATAAGTTCAGAAGGTAACAACGTCCCTGAGAGTCCCTACGCTGCCAGTGGGTCCCCAAAGTCATAGAAACTGCAAAAGTGTAGGGCGTTCACCCTTTACAAACGAAAGAAACGCATAAACGCATGGGCGTCCCGCTATATTATGAAGTCTGGATCGTCCGTGTGTGTCTGTGGCGAATAAAGATTTTTTTGTTCATGAATCCGCATACATCGATGAGAGTGTCGAAATTGGTTCCGCCACCAAAATTTGGCATTTTTCCCACATTCTCTCCGATTCAAAGATCGGTGAAAATTGCAACATCGGCCAGAACATCGTCATCGGACATTCTGTGTCGAGTCAGAGTGAAAATGAAAACACTTTGGCAAAGCATATAAGAAAGTTTTTGGATTTAGAGTAAATTAAAAAATGAAGAATATCCCCCAAATCATACTGATTCAGAAGATGGTCTTATATCAATACCCGTCCCCGAACTCACTAATAGTGTCAGGAGGGCTTTTATGGAAATGGAAGAACTCAAAATAAAATATCCAGGCGGATTCGAGAATGCTATTCATATGACAAAAGAAGAACTCGAGCATCTAATCCGCTTGATGGCAGCACTGAAAATGTTTGAGCTCGGCAAGGTTTCGTCCGGTAAAGCGGCTGAATTGGCCGGTATGTCAAGGATCGAATTTTTCGAAGCTTGCAGCAGATATAGGGTCAGTCCTTTCAATTATCCTCCAGAGGGGGCGGAAGAGGAGCTAAAAAGGGATTTGCAGGAGGCGAGGAAACATATTCAGCAATGAGAATAGTCTCGGATACCGGCCCGATTATAGGACTCGCCAAGATCGGAAAGGTCGAACTTCTCAAGGCCTTGGGCAGTGAGGTGTTGATCCCGCCTTTTGTCCATAAAGAACTCTTTGGAAAAACGGGAGCCGAAACAACTCACATCGAGAATGCACTTGGAGATTTCATCAAGGTCGCGCCTGTGAATGTGTTGGAGCCCTCTGAGGCGGATGTCCTGGGTGAGTTAGATGAGGGTGAGAAGCAGGCGGTTGCACTGGCTTCTGACCTTGGTGAGGGAGTATTGTTGCTAATCGATGACTTCGCGGGAAGGCAGGCCGCAAGGAAATTGGGCATAGCTGTTACGGGGCTTATTGGATTACTCCTCTTGGGAAAGGAAAGGGGACTTGTAGGAAGGGTCGGACCCCTCCTCGATGAATTACGACAAGCTGGATACTGGCTTTCGGATGAAATCGTTGGAATAGCAAAGGTGCTCGCGGGGGAATGAGCCCTTTCGCGTCAATTCTCCTGCTGGACGATTCCTTTTCGGTAGTCTAAGAGTTCATTCCAGAGGTACCGTCCATAGGGCCAGCCATTGGGATGCGATCAGAGAATACAAGATGGTCCTCCCGGCACGGTTTTAGATGAGCTATCCCGTAGGATCTTCAAATATGTCCACATACCGTTTGTGATGTAATGATCATGAAATATAGAGCGACGATCAAAAAAAGTGGAAAAATTTACCTTGTTAAATCCATGCAGGCCATTTAACCGGGGTGGCAACCTTATCCATTACCTCATAGACAGAAACTTAACAACTTAAGGACGTCCCCCTAACCCACTGCGTGTGCCTTTTGGTGAAGGACACAGGGAAGCCGGATGCGGGAAATCCGCACGTCCGGTTTGACGAGGGGGAGGGTTATGCCCTCCCTACTCTACTGGCAAATAATGAAAGAGTCTTTATCAATTAATATCCTGCTCTTCATTGCAATGCTGACTCTTGTCAGTTTCAAAAAATACACCAACCGCCGCACCAATCCACTAAAAGGAGGTAAAGATGGCCGAAATAATATTGAAAACCGATACACCGGATAAAGCTGCTGAGGTTTTAAAAGATGCATTAGGAACAGAAACTTTGCGATTGGAATACAGCTTAAATCTTGCAAAAAAACGACTGAAAGGATTTGAAATTAAATACAATATTTCATCAGAGAGATTCATTAATGAGTGGAGTGCTGAAGACTTGGAGGGAGAGGATTTAGAGTACGTGGAATGGGCCGGAGAATTGCAGTTGTCTTTAAGATTAAATGAACGCTTGGTCGCTTTAAAGAGTATTGAGCATGTCACTCCGTAATTATCTCGCCTCGTTCCATGAGAATATACAAAAGCTAGAAGATTATGGTTACACGGAATCTATAGAGATTAGGGAAGAAATACGGCCCAATAAGCAAGCTATTATAAATGGAAAAATCTTCTTCGTTGATGGCTCGGTTTTGCATATCAAAGAATACATTGATACAAAATACAAAATTGAAAGATTAAGCTATGCATACCAATATCAGAATAGAGATGGGGAACTCATTTTTAGATATGACAATGCAGTTCATAGACCTGCATTGGGGTATAGTGAACATAAACACATGAAGGATGGAGTCATAATTGAAGCCTGCCTTCCTGATATATCCGAAGTAATAGATGAGGTGATTGAATGTTTGTAATGCGGTTCTTGCTACCCATCATTCCAATTTCAACAAGTCCCATAGAATGCCAATTTTGGAGTTTGGCCTGTTTAACTCCTTTGTTTTTCATGTGTCCAGCGTCCTACCATCATAGAGAAACATAAAAACAAGACCGCTACGTAACCCTAATTATAAAGCAGAAAACAAGCGATCTGTTTTTAATTGCCCTAAGGGCATGACACCCTTTTCTCTGCCATGTCGGCAGAGAAAAATGTCTGCGTTCATCTGTGTGCGTCTGCGGCTAATTATGAAAAAGTCTTTATTAATTAAAATCCTGTTCATCATTGCACTGCTGACTCTTGTCGGTTGCAAGAATGTATACTCGAAAAAGCCTTCAGACGATACTGTCAGCAGGAAACTACAGGTCGAACTGCGGATGCCGGAGCCTTGGAAAAAGATCAGCATCGGCCCTATGCATACAATAGGACATCCCAATATTCGTTCTTGTGGTAACATAGAAACGCAACAAAGCAACCCTGTCCCAAAAGAACACATGGTTAAGGAGAAACGCAACAAAGCAACCCCGTCCCAAAAGAACACAAATCCTTGAT
>CAYSUA010000588.1:0-3970 GCA_964433795.1 uncultured Desulfobacteraceae bacterium
CCGCGCAACCGCCAACAGCTCTTGTTCACCGCCGCTGAGGATACCGGCCCGCAAATTGGTTTTATCCTTCAGCACCGGGAAGCTCTCGAAGAGTTCGTTCCGAACCTTGGCAATCTCATTTTTGTTTGTATGGGTATAGGCCCCCATATTAAGGTTTTCCAGTACGGTCATATATGGAAACAATCTTCTACCTTCAGGAATATGACCGATTCCCAGTCTAACAATCTCATCGATCGGCATTTCATCGATTCTTTGGCCTTGGAACTGAATCTCTCCCCGTCGGGGTGCTTTTAGTCCGGAGATTGTCTTCAGAATAGTGCTCTTGCCGGAACCATTGGCACCGAGAAGGCTGACAATTTTACCTTCGGGAACTTGTATCCGCACATTTTTTACAGCTTCGAGCATACCGTAATTTACAGTAAGATCGGTTATTTTCAACATATCTATATTCCGAAGTGTTTGGAAATCTTAATATTTATCGCGAATTGCATTTGTATTCTCATGCTGCTGGTTAGTCGGGTCGTTTGAAGCACATTATGAAATTCATACATCAGATTCCGAGATAAGCTTGGACGACGTCTTTATTGTGAGCGACTTCTTCCGGTAACCCATCGGCCATTTTCTGCCCGAAATTCAGCGCTACAATCCTGTTACACAGACTCATAATCAACGCTACATTATGCTCGATCAAGCAAACAGTGGTGCCCTGCCGATTCGCGATTCGAATTAATTCAGCGATGGCCTCTACCCTATTTGGCGCTATACCCGTGATCGGTTCGTCAAGCATTAGTAATTTCGCATCTGCAGCGATCCCGATAGCAATCGTCAGGGTTTTTTGCCATCCGTAGGAGAGTTCCAGAGCGAATTGATCTTCCCGGTCACTCATTCCGACCAGTTCCAGTATATTTTTGGCTTTTTCCAATAACGCCTTTTCTTCTTCTCTAACCTTCCGGGTACCCAGGAAGGCAGCTATTGGACCCGTCTTCCTGTGAAGGTGATAAGCTATATCTACATTCTTTAGCACCTTGAAACCGCTAAACAGTAAATTCAATTGGAAGGATCGTATAATGCCTTTTTTGGCAATTCGGTGCGGAGCAAGCCCGGTGATGTTCTTCTCCTGAAAGAAGATGGTTCCGCTGCTAGGCTTGTGAAAACCCGCAATCAAATTGAACAGGGTGGTTTTACCCGAGCCGTTGGGCCCGATGATCCCCAATATCTCCCCTTCCTCTATGTGAAAGTCGAGATCATCGACGGCGTTCACGCCTCCGAAACTCTTCGTCAAACTCTTGGTTTCAAGCAGTTGTCCCACCGCTAACCTCCAAATCATCCTCAATGATGCCGCTGCGTCTCCTCATGAAAGACCTGATGGCTTTTGGAACACCTAACAAACCGTCAGGCATAAATATCATCACCACGATCATCAGAAAGCCGCTGAAAACGATTTCAAACGCTCCAACTCCGCGTACCGCCTCGCCGATGGTTTCCACCACAACAGTGCCGATTACCGGCCCCAGGACATTGGCTCCGCCACCAATGATCACGTTGGACAGAAATTCTAAAGATTGTGTCATCGTAAAACTTACCGGACTGATTTGGGTATGGTAAGGCGCATAAATGCCACCGGCTATTCCGGCACAAAAACAGCCTGTAGCGAAAGCAAACACCCGATACCTCATTGTTGGAATACCGACTGCTTCAGCCAAGTCTTCAGCATCCCGGAGAGCAAGGATAGTGGCGCCGATCCTGCTTGTGTCAATTCTTCGCATAATGAAAATGATTACCAGGAAAACGACAAGCACAAGATAATAATAAGATGTTTTCGAACCGAATTCCAAAGTTGCCAGGCCGGGGATAACAATTTTGTCGGGTGGAGGGATCTTGTCTATTCCGTTTGGACCACCGAAGAACGGTCTCCATACGTAAGAAAGAAACAACCTCACCGCTTCGCCAATGGCAAAGGTCACCAAAAAAAAGTAGGAACCCCGAAGCCTCAGTGTCGGAATACCGATGGCAATTGCAATAACCGCCGAAGTGACGCCACCCAGAGGCAAGGCAAGCCAAAAACTAAAGCCCAGCTTTTTCACCATCAGGGACGTAGCATAGGCGCCAATAGCCATGAAGCCTGCTTGCGCAAAAGACACCTGGCCTGTGCACCATATCAAACGCAGCCCAAGGGCGACGATGCTGTAAAGTAACATAATGATCAAGGCGTGCAGGTAGTACTGATGTGTTACCCACAGCGGAATCGAAATTAGTATGGCGAAGATCGCCAAATAACAGAGTGTTCTGGATCCGGTTATCATCAATGTTCGCTCTCTTGGTCTTGGTTAAATTTTAAAGACAATACCGCTGAATAAACCCGTTGGCTTTATCATCAACACCAGGATGACAAATACAAATAGTAGCACTTGCGAATAATACCCAAGGTATGTCATTCCAAAGCTTTCCATAAAACCCACGAGCAGGCCCGCCATAATAGCGCCGGGTAAGCTCCCCATCCCGCCGAGGATAATTATTAAGAACGCCTTCATTAATAGTGGCTCTCCCATGTAAGCATGTATGACGAAAACCGGTGCAATAATTCCCCCTGAGGCTGCGGCCAAACCGCAACCAATAAACATCGCCAACATAGTGATCTGTTTGCACTTTACCCCCAGAAGCGCCGCAGCATCATAATCCTGCGCCACAGCGCGCATTGCCTGGCCGGTCTTGGTCGTTTTAAGAAATATCATTAGAGAAATGATGAGACCGGCTGAAATAACGATTACCATCAACCTTTCCAAGGAGAAACGAAGCCCGAAAATCGTGATCACTCCGGGGAATATGGAATCGATACTTTTTTCCGTTATGCCGAAAACAATAAGGGAGCCGTTCTGCAGTATCTGTGTCACTCCGACGGCAACAACCAGGCACGGCAATACGTGCCCCCAAAACCGGTGGTAAAGAAATCGCTCAATAATGGATCCCGCGACACCGGCTGCTAAAAAGCATAAGATGAGCGAAGGCCAGTAGCCCAGGCCCAATTTTGTGAAAATGAAAAAAGTAGCGTAGGCGCCTAACATAACGAAAGCACCGTGGGCGAAGTTGACCATGTGCATGACGCCAAACACCAATGTGAGTCCCACGGCGACAAGGCTATACAGACTTGCGAGCATCAGTGCATTGAGAAATGCCTGAAAAAATACCATCGTTGCCATATGGTTAACCTAACATTCATTAATGGTGCTCTGTGATTTGATAAGATAAAACTTTTATTGATCACGGTCACCGATCAATAGCTCGAAAAAAATCGGTATAAAGGCGGTGCGGACGCGCCTTGGATGAAAGCGCAGCGCGCCCGCTATTTGTTATCGAAACAACATCTCGTGATTAAGGAACCTCAGGCATAACCTTGCCAATCGTTACCACCTTTCCGTCGCGGATCTGACTGACAAAAACCGGGGTAATCAGTTGGTGATCTATCCCATAGGTCTTCTTGCCGCCCCAGCTAGACATACTGCCGTTAAGCAATTTCCAGCTATGCTTTTCTAACTCATCACGGACTTTGGTCGTATCGAGGCTGTCCACTTTCTCCATTACCTCAAAAAGGCCCATCGCCATGTCGTAGACTTTTTCGGACAACATGGGGACTTCTTTTTCGTTAAACATCTTGCGGTAATCTTCGGCGAACTTCACTTGTTCGGGTGTGATGATCGGAGGTCCCGATTCATAGTTGAGCGTCTGAGCAAGGTAGACACCATTGGTAGCCTCCTTACCGGCAACTTTAAGAAGGACACCCGGAACCTGTCCCGCAGCAATCGTGACGCCCTTCCACCCAAGCTCATAGAGCTGCTTTAAAATAAGCCCCTCGTCCCCGGGGGTGGCGCTACCCGTGTCGAAAATGTCTGGCTTAGTGGCCATGATCTTGGTCAGAAACGGATAGAAGTCCGTCGTAGTACCGCGATCGTAAAACAGAACCGTGGTTATCTCA
>CAYSUA010000589.1:0-3970 GCA_964433795.1 uncultured Desulfobacteraceae bacterium
GCCCTTGCCATCTCCAGATAAGCGACACCGGGAAGCGTCTTTTCGCCGTTGACCACATGGTCGCTGAGGAAAAACTCGTTTCCGTTCAGCCCGGTTTTAAATTTTTGTTCTTTCAACGTGGACGCGTTGACCTCCAGCAGGGGATGAAGCTTTCCATCAATCCCTGTATTTCGGGAGCTTTCGCCCAATGCAGTGGCGGTCTCCGGCAACCAGTATCGTTTCTTTATAAAGGGGTATGTGGGCAGGGATATTATTCTGGGTTTGCTTTTGGTGTAGAAGAGGTTCCAATCGATTTCGTTTCCGCTTACCCATAATTGAGCCGCCTTTTCAAAGTTCTTCTCAAAAATGATGCTATCGATAGATGTCTTTTCTTTTTTTGCGGCTTTGGCGTTTCCACGGAAGAATCCCTCGATCCCGGATTCACCGTTCACAAAAGACGTTAATTTTTCCTTCAGTTCGTCGATGCTCGATACACAGACCGCCAGCCTTTCACGCATGGCTTCCCGGCCCACCTGGAGAGTGTAGGCAATATTTTGGATTTTGGATTTTGGATTTTGGATTTCTTGCTTATCCATACCGGCGAGGTAGTCGACCATCGCCTGGGCATACGCCTTCAACCGATCCTCATTCTTTGCAGACAATACGATGAGTTCCGGTTTAACCCTGAACCCTGAACCCTGAGCCCTGAACCCTTTTTCCTGATATTCCTCAAGAATCACATGCGCATTGGCGCCGCCGGCGCCGAAAGAACTGATGGCAGCCCGACGGGGATACTGTTGTGTTTTCCAGTCCGCCACCTCCGTCTGAACGTAGAACGGGGACACGCTGAAATCGATCTTCGGATTAAAGGCCTCACAGTGAAGGGACGGGGCCAGTTTCTTATGTTTCATCTGAAGGGCGATTTTGGTCTTGACCGATCCGATGGCGCAGTATTGGCGACCGGTGGCATACGGCCGAAATGCCTTGGTCAATCCTCTGATTTCCACCGGATCCCCTAAAGCGGTGCCGGTTCCATGGGCCTCCAGGTATGAGATGGTGCCCGGGTCGATGCCGGCCTTTTCCATCACCTTTGATATCAGGGCCGCCTGCGCATTCGGATTGGGAACCGTATAACCGTTGGTCTTTCCACCGTGATTGACCCCGCTCCCTTTGATCACGGCATAGATCCTGTCGCCGTCTGCCACCGCCCGGTCGAGCGGTTTGAGCAAAACCGCACCGACCCCTTCACCCGGCACAAACCCGTCGGCCCCTTCTCCGAAGGTCCGACACCGCCCGGTCGGAGACAACATCCCCATCTGACAGAGTAGACTGAATTTGGCCGGATGCAGGTAGAGGTTGACGCCGCCCGCAAGGACCATATGGGACTCCCCTTTTCTGATGCTCTCACAGGCCAGGTGAATGGCGGAAAGAGACGCGGAGCAGGCCGTGTCCACCGGCATGCTCGGTCCGTTAAAATTGAAACAATAGGATACCCGGTTGGCAATGGACCAGGGATAGGAGGTGGGGATCCCGTTGTTTCCGGATCGCCACATGTCGGGTCCCCACAACTGATAGGTGTTTGTCGTCACCCCGGCAAAGACACCGACACTGCTGTCGCTCAATCGCGATCGCGTATAACCGGCATCCTCCATGACGGACCAGGCAGCTTCCAGAAAGAGTCTTTCCTGGGGATCGATCAGCTCCGCATCCCCCGGGGGAATATTGAAAAACAGGGGATCGAACCGGTCTGCATCCGCGATAAACCCGCCCCATTTACAGTAGATTTTACCCTCGCGACTCTTTGCCGGGTCCGGATCGAAAAACGGGCGATAGTCCCACCGGTCCCGGGGAATTTCAGTGATGCAGTCTTTTCCCCGAATCAGGTTCTGCCAGAAGGATTCCAGATCGGTTGCCTTCGGATACCGTCCGCTGATTCCGATGATGGCGATATCCGAATTCGAACCGACCGGCCGTTTCTCCCTATCGTTATAATCTGACGTCGCCGTTGTCTTTCCACGCGTCCCTGGTGGCACTGAGGTAGAGGCGACTTCCGGTACATTTTGTCCTTTTCGGATTTCGGGCCCGGCCATTTGGTGCCTGAAAAGATCGATCAATCGATCCCGATATCGGTGGGTCAGGTAACCGGCCAGTTCGTGAAGATTCGAATGCTCAAACAGCAAGGTCTTTGGAAGCGGTCCCAGCAGTTCCTCCATTTTAACGTTGAACCGATTGATGAGGATGGAGTCCAAGCCGTATTCTTCCAGACCGGCGAGCACATCGATTTTTTGAGGCGTCAGCTTCAAGAGCGCCGCCATCGCCTTTAGCAGAAACCCTTCCGTATGATCCATCAGCAGATCGGTATCCACGTCCGTCTGTTCCTGCGCCGCTCCGGTATCCGGCGTAAACGCATGGTCCATGTATGTCCTGATTTTGTCTTTCACCCCGTATGCCACCAGGCATTGACAACAAGTCGTCATTTGCACAGCGGTCTTTAATGCGGCGAGTCCGTCTGAAATCGGAAGCGGTATCAGCCCGGTCTGTTTCAACATGGTCTGCAGACTATCTGCCGGCATCTGCATGCCCCCCGCCTCCCAAAACGGCCATGCCACAGACAGGGTCCTGCCGTTTCGCTTACCGGAACGCCGCCGGATCTCCCGCAGCCGGGCAAAATGATCCATGAATCGGTTGGCATATGCATAATCGCTTTGCCCGATATTCCCCAACAGACCGGTTGCCGCTGAAAACGTGATAAAAAAGTCGAGCGGTTCTTTTTGGGTCGACTCATCGAGAAAAACCGTCCCCTTGACTTTGGCGGACAAGACCGCTTCCATCTCTTGGGTTGTCTTCCGAAGGATAAAAGAGTCTCTAATGATGCCGGCGCAGTGAAAGATACCGTTCAATCCGCCGTATGCGGCGGTGATCCTCGGGATGAGCTTATCAACCGCTTCCCGTTTCGACACGTCGGACCGGAGATAAACAATCTCGGCGTCTCCGGCATTCAGGCGGTCAATCTCTTTCTGCTTTAAGGGGGGCAAGTCTGATCGGCCGGTGAGAATGACGGCGGCCTTTGTGGTTTCGGCAATTTGCCGTGCCACATGTAAACCGAGTCCCCCGGCGCCGCCGGTAATCAGATAGACCCCGCCATCCCTAATCCACGGGGTTTGCCCGATGGCGGAATCCGGAGGCCATGTTATCTCTTGCAGTCGCCGAACCTGGCGGCAAGGTCCTTCATAGCGGATATCCAAACTATCGGTTGTTTCGAGCTCAAAAAGGGCGGCGTCGGTGGCATCGATAAAATCACTTACGGCAATGGTTTTGCAGCAAAGGTCAGGATTCTCGAGCCTCAGGGTCTTTGCAAAACCGCTGACCGCTGCGTATTGGGGTTGCGGACTGTCTGAGGGGTCCGGATATAGGTAGAGCAATTGGGTGGTCCATGGGGTTCGATGGGCCATCAGCATTTGGGAAAGATAAAAGACAGACCGAAATCCTGCGGTAATCAGGGCATCGAGGGATCGTTCATCGGATAAAAAGGCATCCTGTGACCAGAAGTGCGCCACCGTGCCGGGCAATCGATTCTCCTCGGTTAGCGTTTTAAACAACTGCCGGTAATCATCGACCTGGTCCGGGCGAATCGTATAATCGCCGTCATCGGTGACGCCGAACCGGTTTCCCGGAGTGACCAGAACGATATCCGCATTCAGTGTCTTTCGGAACGGTTCAACCCGACGGTTGTCCCGATCCAGCAGCAGAACACCTCCATTGTGGGAAAGAGAATGGCCGGCGGCCGTTAGAGGCGCTTCGGTCCAAACCGGCTCATAGTAGAGGCAGTCCGTTTCTAAGGATCGGTCTGTTTCCTTGGGCGAAGGGATCTCGCCTGCCGAATCGACCGGTTGGATGGTAATCCAATACCGTTCCCGAAGGAACGGGTAGGTGGGAAGAGAGATTCTCTTTGCGTTTCGGTCTCGATTCAAACAGGTCCAATCGAGATCCA
>CAYSUA010000590.1:0-3967 GCA_964433795.1 uncultured Desulfobacteraceae bacterium
CAAGATCCGTAAAGGTTCCCCCGACATCTACACCGATTCGATAGGCCTGCATTCCATGAGCCTCCTTTTATTTGATACTGGATGCTCGATACTCGATGCTTGATTCTCGATATTCAGACGGATTCGGCAAGCAAAGACAGCATCTGTCATCAAGCCTCTAGTATTCAAAATGCTGTATTGAGTATCGATTTCAACTTGCATGCTTATATAGACAAGTAAGCATTTTAACCGTTTCCGTTATTTGTGGCAAGCCGAAAAGAGCCGAAAAAGAGAAGAACGCTCCATTATCGGTTTCAAACGAGTCAAGCGGACAGCAATCGTCCGAATCCCTTCACGCTGTGACGGATATCGAGCAGTCTCAGGCTGTTCCAAAGGATTGCGGAGTTTGAGCTGATGACCGGTTTTTCCAGCTCATCCTCAAGCTTCTGCAGTATCTCTGCCGACGGCAAGTCAGTTGCAAAGATGCAGAGGCAGTCCGCTTCGGGTGAATCCGCTTGTCCGGCAAACCGGAAGGTGTTTTCCGGATTCATGTCGTTGACCTCAAACCGGTTAAGGGGATGGTTGGACATGGAAACCACCTCAAATCCGCAGTCCTCCATATAGTTTTTTGCCGCCGCGTTGGCTTCTTCATGCCAGGGTGTTGCCACGGCTATTTTACGAGCCTTTAGATGCCGAAGGCTTTCGATCAGGGACAAGACGGTGGTTGTCACCGGAAAATCAGAAGCATTCCCCCATTGCTCGCAGAAATCATGGTCCCATTCCCTTCCTTTGAGGAAGCTCGAGACCGTGCAGGCAAACACGCAGACATCCACACGGGCGGTCTGCAATTCCTGCATCCCCCGTTTGATGTTTTCGATCATGGCAAAGTTTGACTCCCTACTGATCTGGTCGCCGGATACCATCAACCGTGTTTCAAAGAAACCGAATCTTTCCCCTGCCATGCGATACATCTCCGGCAGGATCACTCTGTTTCCCGCCGGAACCAGAAACCCGATATTTCCCTTTCCGGCCGCCATTATCATTCATCAACCTCCTCAAAAAACAAATTCAAATCATAAGCGATGGATGCGCCCGTGCGTAGCATAGTATTAATGTTGAGCCTGTATCGAATTTGCCATCTCGCTGAGTGTGACGAACCGGGCATCCGCCTGAAATATTTTATCAATAAACCGTTCCAAAATGCCCAGGGTGTCCTTGTTTCGCCCTATGCCGTAGGGATGTATGGTCCAAACAAAGTATTCCCGGGATGCCTTGAGACTCTCTTTCCAGCAGTTCAGGATCTGGTCCGATGACGCCAGCATATAATCCAGCTGGCTCACGTCGTCCGGGTATAGGGACGGAATCTCCACGATCCCTTCTGATATAAAAGGTTTAAACGGAATACCGAGAAGCGGCGAATATAGAAGGCTCGAATCATACTTGTAGCCGAAAGGGCTCAGTAGTTCGAATATCCCCGGATAAAAAGCATACAAGGGGATACGGAATCCGTTGATGGAAAAGTCATCAGCGATTTTACTCCCCAGCTCCATTAGCCGCCGGTGTTGAATTTGTATCTCTTCTTCCTGCATGGCCCGGTTCAGGTTCATCATCCTCCCCGGATGGGAGTCGGTATGATTTGTGATTTCATGTCCGTTTAGAATAAACTTTTTCAGGGCTGCTTCAGTTGTGATCTGTCCTTTTGTGGTGGAACCCGGAAACGTAACGGTGGCACGGATTCCTCTCTGATTGATACAGTTGAAGATGTTTTCGACCTCAGCTTCTTTTCCGACCGGATCGATAACCAGTGCCACTTTCATTTTAGAATCATCCCTTTCTGTCCTCTCATCGTTCGCTTCATTAATTCGTACTTCGATCTCTTGGTTTCAGGTGTCATCCCTGCACTTTATCCAGTTCAACAACGAGATCCCGGACAATATTCTTATTGGGCAGGGGCTCCAGGATCATGTCTGCTTTCATGTAGGTTTTGCACGGACAGCGTGCCTTTCCGTCGATTTGGATGAGGCAGATGAAGCAAAGTCCGCACTGGCAGGATGTTCGGAATGCCAGAGAACCGTCAAGATTTCGATAAATATAGAAGAGGGCATCCATAACCGTGTGCCCTTTCTCATAAGGTATTTTATATCGCTCGAATACCGGTTCGGACATGGAGTCCGGGTCGAATCGTTTTATGGTCATTGTAATGGAGCTATTTATTCGGGACTCGATCACCGGTTTTTCTCTTTCTTTTCGGATTTCTTTTTGCAGCGAATATTGTCAGGGCTTCCGGCAATGATGAGATTGGTGTTCCATGCATCTTTTTGTTCCGGATGATCGGTTCGGTACTGAGCCCCGCGGCTCTCTTCACGTTCACCGGCGGCCGTGAGGATGATTTCCCCCACCCCTATCATCAGTCGTGTCTCAACGGCGTCCTGGAGCTCCATGTGATACGGGCTGGGGCCGCAGGAAAGGGCCATGTCTGCTGTTAAAGACGATTTCAGTTTTCCGAGTTCAACCAATCCTTGCCCGATACCGGTTCCGGACCTTTCCACCCCGGCGTGTTGCCACATGAGGTTTTGCAGCGATTGTTTCAAATGAGCGGGGCGAACCTTGCCGACAGTCTTGGAAAGGACGTCTTCGATCCATTCCTCCCACGCGGTGGTTTGCGGGAAATTCGGGAGGTTATCGCTTTGAGCTTTTGCATGGGCTGCGGCTTCCTGTCCGGCCATGGCCCCGGTGACAAGAATTTCCGAAAGGGCATTTCCCCCCAAGCGGTTGGCGCCGTGAATTCCGGAGACGGTCTCCCCTGCGGCAAAAAGGCCGGGAACAGAGGTGTTGCCCTGTTCATCGATGCGGATGCCTCCCATAAAATAATGGGATGCAACACCGACTTCAAACCGTGTACGTTTCACATCGATGCCCATCCGTTTAATTTTTTCATGATAGTTGCCGACGGACAGCGCCTTTTCTATGTCCGGGTCTGTGGCCTTGGACAGATCGATATAGACGCCTCCCCGCTCGGTTCCGCGACCTTCCCGGACTTCACGATATATCAGCTGGGACAGTTTGTCCCGGGTCAGACCGTGCTGCCAGTCGGCATACTTATGCGTTACAAACTCCTCTCCGTACCGGTTCAGCATGCGGCTGCCCGGAACGAATCGTAAAAATCGCGTCTGGGTGCGGTTCATTCCGATCAACCGCGGGTAGATATAGCAGACCGGGTTGAACTGAATGAACTCCATGTCCATGAGTTCTGCCCCCGCCTCAAAAGCCATCATCAAGCCGTCTCCGGTGTTGTCTATGGAAGTGGTGGTATGGGTATAGAGTTGTCCGCATCCGCCTGTTGCCAGAACAGTGGCTTTGGATATAAACCGTATCGGTGCCAAGGTTTTCCGGCAGATGCCGGCTGCACCGAACACCTTTCCATCCTGATGGAGCAGTCGATACACCTGAATGTCGTTGTATCGTTTGATACCGGGTTCGCGCTTCAGTTTCTTTCTTAATCCCCACTGAATGGCCTGACCGGTCCTGTTGCCCACAAAACACGCCCGCGGATAGGTATGACCCGGCATGGCACCCTGTTTAAAACGGTTTCCATCTTTTTCAAAAGGTACACCGTAATCGAGCAGCTCAAGAACTCTCGAGGGGGCATCTTCCGTATACCGGCTGAGCAGCGCTTGGTCGGCAATGCCGGCCCCTCCCTTCAGCGTATCTTCGTAATGCACCTCCGGCTTGTCTCGAGGATCCGTATGCCCCAGGGCGGCGCAACAGGAGTATGTTCCCATGACCGTACATCCGGAGGCGCCGATCACACCTTTTTCAACCAGGCAGATTGAATCGGCTCCGCTTTTAAGTGCCCATATGGCGGCCATACATCCGGCGCCGCCACCGCCGATGATGAGGACATCGGTATGGACAGTTTGTGCAGGCTTTGACATGCATATCATTTGCAGTTCCCTAACCCGGATAAACCGGAAAAGTGAGCTGAAGT
>CAYSUA010000591.1:0-3957 GCA_964433795.1 uncultured Desulfobacteraceae bacterium
GTTGAGGACATAAAAATCGTCCTCTTTTCGATAGGTCGATCGAATTCCGGTAGGGTCCGACCCTCCGGTGGCTTCGGTCACGGCCGTCGTGCTCAGCCGCTCTCCCTTTGCAAGCCCCGGCAAATATTTTTTCTTCTGTTCATCGGTTCCGAATTTAACGATGGGCTCGATTCCCAATGCGAAGACCTGAAGCATCATGCCGGTGGCCACCGACACCCGGCTGATTTCCTCCACAGCGATCATCCGCTCCGTATACCCCAACCCCAACCCGCCGTAGTCCTCCGGGATGGTGATGGCCATCATTTCAGCTTCGGCCAGGGCTTTGAGCACCTCATCATTGACCTCTCCGGTTTCTTCCATTTCGGCCACTTTGGGCGCAATTTGTGTTTCGGCCAATTCGCGGGCCGCTTTTCTGAACATTTCCTGCTCTTCGGTAAACGTAAAATCAATCATCTTTTATTCTCCTTCCTCATTATTTGAGCATACATTTTAACAGTACGAATTTCCTTTTTTTGGACAGCTCCTTTTCTTTTTCCCACGTCGGCAAAAGAAAAATGATTAACGTCTGTGTATGTCTGTGTGGGTCTGTGGCTAATTTGAAAGAGTGCTAAGCTTTCAAATTTTCCAAATAGCCGATCAATGCGTTAATCGATTTTTCCAAACCTTCAACAGACTTATTGGCGTTATAGCTAACAGATGCCCCCAACATGCCGTTAAATAAAATTTCAGTCACCGAATCCGGATCGACACCGTTGCGCAATTCTCCAAATTCCTTTCCCTGATCCAGTAGCCGTTTTATCATATTTTTAAGGCCGATAAAGCCTTTATGGACTTCTTCAGATAAATGGGGGCGCTGGTCACCCAGTTCCACGGCAAATGTTATAAAGATGCAACCGCCAGGGAAATTATTCGAATCCAGAAGATACTGATCCCGAAAATTTTTCAGCAGCTTTTTTATTTTTTGAATCGGTTCTTTTATATCATCCAGGCCGGTAAGATTCCTCTTTCGCCAGATCTTTCCGGCCTCCTGCAAGACCTCGTGAAATAGATCCTCTTTGCTTGCAAAATGATTATAAAATCCTCCTTTTGAGGCTTTTGAGGCGGACAGGATGTCGTGTAGAGAAGTACTTTCAAATCCTTTTAATGAGAAGAGTTTCAGGGATTCATGAATCATTTTATTTTTTAAACTCATGGAGGATATCTTTACAGGGTGTTGTTTTTATTCCGGGAACCGTTTGAGTTTGGTTTGCCGACCAGGCATGCCCTTAACGCTGTTGCTTTCTCGATGACTCGATTTCTTGTGTCTATATCCCTCATGCTATGAAATTCTTTCTTAACAATTATGAGAAGCGGTTAATAAAATAAAAGAGACAGACTGGTTGGTCTCTAAATAGGACAATTAGTTTTTCACTGTCAAGTGTTTTTCTCAAACGGAACAAGGTTCCATCGCCCATGCATTGCCAGGGCTGTTATTCATTATTATGTTGGTTTTAATAAGTTTTACCGTAAAAGGAAATTCTCATGACTCAAAATCGTCTGATCAATGAAAAAAGCCCCTATTTGCTGCAGCATGCCCACAATCCGGTGGAATGGTACGCCTGGTCTGAAGAGGCATTTGAGCGTGCCCGCACCGATGACAAGCCCATCTTTTTATCCATCGGTTATGCCACGTGCCACTGGTGCCATGTGATGGAAAAAGAATCGTTTGAGGATGAGGAAGCCGCCAAATATCTGAATGAGACCTTTGTATGCATCAAGGTGGATCGGGAGGAACGGCCGGATATCGATGCCGTGTATATGGCGGTTTGTCAGATGCTTACCGGTAGCGGCGGCTGGCCCCTTACCATCTTCATGACACCGGATAAGATTCCTTTTTTTGGCGGCACCTATATTCCCAAACAGAATCGATTCGGGCGGCCCGGACTTATCGATCTTTGCGGGAATATTAAAAGGCTCTGGGAGACTGAAAGGGATAAAGTCTTAACGTCGGCAAGCAGTATTTCAGGGAATCTGGGGAAAATCTTCTCTTTTCATTCCGGCACCGCACTGGATGAAACCGCATTCGACAACACATACGCACAGTTTGAAAAGATTTACGACACCCGTTTCGGAGGTTTCGGTTCGGCACCCAAGTTTCCGACCCCCCATCAACTGTTGTTTTTATTGCGATATCATCACCGGACCGGAAAGAAACAAGCGCTGGAGATGGTGAAAAAGACATTATCGGCCATGCGGCTTGGCGGGATTTGGGATCACGTGGGTTACGGTTTCCACCGCTATTCCACGGACAAGCACTGGCTTGTGCCTCATTTTGAAAAGATGCTCTACGATCAGGCGCTGCTGGCTCAGGCGTACTTGGAAACATTCCAGATCACTCAAGATCCATTTTTTTCAGATACGGCCCAGGAGATCTTTTCCTATGTACTTCGGGACATGACTTCCGAAGCCGGAGGGTTCTATTCCGCCGAAGATGCGGACAGTGAGGGAGAAGAAGGAAAATTTTATGTATGGACCACAACGGAAGTAGAAGAAATGATAGGGATCGATGCATCGGCATGGATACGGATATTCAATATGGAGGCGGAGGGGAATTTTTTGGATGAAGCTTCCGGAAGAAAAACCGGCACCAATATTCTTCACCTCAATCAATCGCTTTCCCGGTGGGCAGATGAAACCGGGGCAAAAGAGACAGCGCTGAAGGAACAATGGGATAACACTCGCCGAAAGCTGTTTGAAGTCAGAAAGAAACGCATCCATCCTCTTAAAGACGACAAGGTACTGACAAGCTGGAATGGATTGATGATCGCTGCGCTTTCCATGGGTGCAAGGATTCTGAACAAATCTGAATATACGGTTATTGCAGAAAAATCGGCAAAATTTATACTTCAAAACATGATGGATGAAAAAGGAAGGCTTTTACACCGCTTTCGGGATGGAGAGGTCGCCATACCGGCCACAGCAGAAGATTATGCTTTTTTCACTCACGGACTCCTTGAGCTTTATGGAACCACCTTTAATCCATCGTATCTGGAATCGGCCATTCAGTTTACGGACATTATGATTAAAAATTTCTGGGATACGGAAGCCAATGGATTTTTTCTTACGGATAAAACCGCAAACGATCTTCCCATACGCCCCAAGGAATTGTACGATGGCGCCGTCCCGTCGGCGAACTCGGTCTCCTTATTCAATCTGCTTCGCTTGTCGCGGTTGACCGGGGATTCCAAATGGGAGGATCTGGCAAATGAACTGACAGAAGCCTTTTCCGGGACCGTGAAAAGCCAACCCACAGCGTTCACGTATTTCCTGATGGGATACGATTTTGCCGTAAGCGAGGGTCGGGAAGTCGTCCTTACAGGCAAGACGGAAGATACCGGCACCCGGAAAATGATAGAAACATTAAATCAACATTTCTCCCCGAACAAGGTGGTCCTATTAAAATCAGACCGGAACGGCAAAAAGCTTTCCGAGATTGCGGGCTTTATCGACGGCCTTCAGGTGGTAGAGGGAAGAACCACGGCCCATGTGTGCAAAGGATTTTCCTGCAAGGAGCCCACGTCCGATCTTGAAACCATGGTTAAGCAGGTGCTGGACAACGTCAAAAGTTAAATACGGTCTCTAAGCTTCAATTCTCGCCGTCCAATACGATCAATGCATCTACAGCCACGGGTTGACTGCCTTTAACGATTAAAGGATTGATATCGATTTCGCGGATGATATCATGATCCAGTCCGATTTGACCGAGACGGATCAGGCATTTGCTCAGATTGCCAAGATCCATTTTCGGCATTCCCCGAAATGCTGAAAGTATCTTGTGTCCTTTTATCTCCAGCATCATCTCTAGGGCATCCTCCTCGGTAAGAGGAGCGGACCGAAAAGAGACATCACTCAGGGCTTCAGTAAAGATGCCGCCGAGACCGAACATGACGATGGGTCCGAAGGCCCTGTCCCTCCGGG
>CAYSUA010000592.1:0-3956 GCA_964433795.1 uncultured Desulfobacteraceae bacterium
TTTCATTGCACTCGGGCTGGGACTTAAGGATTCGGGATACGACGTGAATCTGATCACGTCCGTCGATTTCGAGTCCGAAATCAGCGAGCGTGGGCTTGCCTATTCACCCGTTCAATTCAGTTTTCAAGCGTATGTGAACTCTGATGATTGTAAGGCTTCCCTTGGCGGTGATGCAGCAGCCACCCGAAGACATCAAAAAGCATTTTTGGTAAACCGCAGAGGCATGATCGAGGACTTTTGGAAAGCGGCTCAGGATTCGGATGCGATTATCTATAATCCGGTCTCATTTCCGGTCTATCACATCGCCGAAGCGCTGAACGTTCCGGCGATCATGGCGTCAGTTTCACCATGGTTATCGCCGACCCGCGAGTTTCCCTATCTGTTCGTTGCAACGAAAGGCTTGGGATCCTTTTTAAACCGGATGACATACGGGCTGTATCGATTAAGAACCCACAGCGAGCATAAGATCATTTCCTCCTGGTGCAGGGAGACATTGAAGACTAAACCACCGGCGCCCTTTATGAATTATCGCTATCGAAACGGTTGCCCGATTCCGATCCTTTACTTTTACAGCCCGGCAATGGTGCCCCGTCCTGAAGACTGGTCCGATAATATTTGTGTATCCGGGTACTGGCACCTTGAGGCGGCGAACGACTGGAACCCGCCGAAAGATCTGGAAACGTTCCTGTCCGGCGGACCGGCGCCGATCTATGTGGGCTTCGGCAGCATGATCGGAGGCGATCCGGAACAGCTGACCGATACGGTGATTTCAGCCCTCCATCATGCGGGAGAGAGGGCGGTGATCTGTACGGGGTGGGGGGGCATGACAATACCGGACAATCCGCCGGCCGGCCTTTATTTTATCGAGTCGATTCCCCACGATTGGATATTTCCACGCGTCAAAGCCCTGGTTCACCACGGTGGTGCCGGGACCACCTGGACGGGGCTCCGATATGGAAAACCGACGTTGACATGCCCCATTTCGGTGGATCATCCGTTTTGGGCCGAAAGGACTCATCGGTTGGGTGTGGGACCGTCTCCTATATCGCAGCGTCCGGGGAAGAAGATGGCAGTGGAGGAACTTGCCGAAGGAATTCAAAACCTGATTAAAATTGATGCCTTCAGGCAAGGGGCGGATGTCCTGGCAAAAGAGATCAGCAAAGAAGACGGTATTGCAGAAGCCGTTGCTTTTATTAAGGAGAACTTGCAGTCGACATGAAACTCTATGCCATTAGCGACCTGCATCTGGATTATCAGGTCAACCGGGAGGCTCTGGATTCCATTCCCCCCTTTCCCGAAGACTGGCTCATATTAGGCGGCGACATTTGCACCACCTTTGATGATTTCCGGTTTGCACTCAAGCTATTGACCCGACGGTTTGCGCGGGTGCTGTGGGTACCCGGGAATCATGACCTTTGGACCGGTATCGCAGGGGTTCGGGAACGGGGCGAGGAAAAGTATATGAAACTGGTTTCCGTCTGCCGAGATTTCGGTGTGATGACACCCGAAGATCCATATCCGCTGTGGCAGGGGGAGGGAGGGGCGCACTATCTGGTTCCGTTGTTTCTCTTGTATGACTATAGCTTCAAGCCGGAACATGTGCCGCGGGAAAGAGCCGTGCAGTGGGCCGGAGAAAGCGGTGTGGTATGCACGGACGAATACCTGCTGGACCCTGCACCGTATCATTCCCGAACAGCCTGGTGCCATGCCCGCTGTGAGTATTCCGAGAAGAGATTCCGAGAGACATTCCGTGGTGATATTCCACTCATATTGATCAACCACTTCCCGCTGAGAGCGGATCTGGTTCGGCTGGTTCGTATTCCACGCTTTTCTATCTGGTGCGGTACCCACCGGACGGAAACGTGGCATGTTCAATATAGAGCCTCTGCGGTAGTATCCGGTCATTTGCATATTCGAGGTACGAAATTCAGGGACGGCGTTCGATTTGAAGAAGTCTCTTTGGGATATCCGAGAAGCTGGGATCAACGATTCGGTATTCATAATTATTTACGCCAAATTTTACCTTCCCCGGATTCTGTCCGTACGGCTTAAAGGGGGATGATCATCAATATACGGCATGTCAGGTCAAAAAGAAAAATATAGAATCTATTTTACAGCAGACCTTTCCGCCGGCGAATCGCTTGCCGTTGAAATTCCCAGTGGATTAAAAACCATCGCCGATCTATTACCGTTGTTTCAAAAAATATTTGATCGGATCATCGCATTGGAAATGGCGGATTATTCGATTTCCTGCGGTCCGAAATGCGGGACCTGCTGCCGGCAGCTGGTGCCCATATCTTTACCGGAAGCCTTTCATCTAAGGGATGCTTTGAACCGGCTCACACCCAAAAGGCGGAAACGCTTCAAACATCGGATTTCAGCGATCTTAAAAAAGATAAAAGATGCGGGGTTGTTTGAACGGATGCTGAATCCCAGAGAGAACCGGGAGGTGGACACGATATTTTTTAAACTCGGACTGTCCTGCCCTTTTTTGGAGGATAAATCATGCAGCATACACCCCCATCGCCCCTTGGCCTGTAGGGAATATCTCGTGACGTCGGATAAAAAGCACTGCCGTAATCCACATTGCGATCAAGTGCAACGGGTTCGGATAAAACGGAACATGGCGGCCATGCTGGCGGTTTTTGCTTCGCGTTATTACCGGATTCCCAAGGATCCGATTCCCCTGTTCCATTTCCTTGAGTTTGCCGATAACCATGAGCGGTTCAACGACCTGAAATGGCCGGTGCTTGAGATTTTCGATCGATTCATGCAGGGACTGGCCCGGTTAAATGATGATCGACTTGCCATTTCCATTCATCATGATACCTTTTAGCCGGTAGTGTGCGTTGTGGGGATTGAAGCAGCTTTTCCGGCCCCGGAGTTTTTATTGGAGAATTCTTAATGGTAGAAAAGACAAACGGTTCGCTCTACCCGCTTTCTTCGAGACAAAAAGAAATCTGGTTTGAACAAATCCTTTATCCGGATGTGCCCCTTTACAATCATGGCGGATATGTTCGTATCGACGGTGAGATTCATCCCGATCTTTTTGAAAAGGCGCTGCAATGGGTCGTAGACAGAAACGATGCGTTGCGTATGGTTCTGCATCAGGGTGATCCCCTGCCGATGCTGGAATTTCGAAATCGTGTCCAGGCCCACATGGCCCTTTGCGATTTTTCGGAAAAAACCGATCCGTACAATGACGCCGTCCGGTGGATGAAGGAAGAAATGGATCGACCGCTGGAACTGTACGGCAATGTGATGTTTCGATTCCGTCTCATCAGGATTTCAGATCGTGATCATATCTGGTTTGTAAAGTATCACCAGATTATTCTGGACGAGCAGTCCCATTTTCTTCTCGTTCAACAGACGGCAGATGCATACGGCCGACTTGCCAAGGAGAAACGCCTCCGCAAAGGTAGCGTTCGTACCTATGCGGCGTTCATCCGGAATGACCGAGCCTATCTGGAATCCGAAAAATCGGCAAAAGACGAACGATTTTGGATGAAAAAATTCAAGGATTTTCCGGCCCCCCTGTTCCCCGTTGTCGGCGCGAACCGGGCAGAGCGACAACACGACACCCATTTGCGACTGAAGCAGCCGTTCTATCGCAGGCTGACGGCTTTTGCGGAAAAAAACCGTGCAGGACCGGTTTCCATTTTTATCGGCGCGCTGTGCTGTTATTTTCTCAAAACAGCAGGAAGGGAAGACCTCACCGTCGGTCTTATGGTGCATAACCGCCAGCCGGCCGCCTTTGGAAAAACCATCGGGCCTTTTGCCGCTGTTCGACCGCTCCGCCTCAGATTCGAAACCGGATCCAGCTTTATGGAACTGCTGACATCGATCAGGAAGGAGCTGGAAAAGGATGCCCGTCATCAAAGATTTCCGTTAAGTGAAATCAACAATCGGCTGGGCATTCTAAATGACGGAAATCAACAACTCTTTGATGTCGTCCT
>CAYSUA010000593.1:0-3954 GCA_964433795.1 uncultured Desulfobacteraceae bacterium
AATGGATAACCGTCTGTGTATGTCTGTGTGGGTCTGTGGCTAATTTAATTTCTTGTTGCGCTTCATCAATTGGTTGCACCGGCACAGAATGGACAGCACTTCAAGGGGTTCCTCGATCAATGGAAAGGTCGGAACCCCCCGCGGCTCCAGATATGCCTTTGCCGCATCCATGTGTTTTTTCTGTGCACTGAAGGTTACATAAATCGGTTTGTCCGGATATTTGCGGGCAAGATTCACAATGAAATCGAGATCGGGTACCCCTGTTTCATCGGTAATCATCATGATGGGCACCACAGCGTCTATATTGGGGTCCTTGAGCACCGCTTCCATGGCCTCTCCGTAGGCATACTCGATACCGTGCACGATTGCCGACGGCCATATATCCACGGGATTGCGCATGCGGATATAGGGAGGGCTGATGTCCTGCAGGCGTTGGCGGCTGGCCGGCTCCAGTTCGGGTACGGCCAGGTTCCACTGCTGTCGGCATAGATCGGTCATGATCACCAGCATGGCTCCGGATGGCGCCATGAAGCTGACCCGGTTACCTTTTGGAAGCGGCATCACCGAAAGGGCTTTGGCAGCAAGGAAGAGGTGAGAGTATTTGTAAATCCGGGTTATTCCGGCCTGCTTGAGCACCCCGTCGATAATGCGGTCGTCCGAGGCCAGCGCCGCCGTATGGGCAACAGCCGCTTGAGCACCCTCGGTAGTGCTTCCGCCCTTCAGAAGAACGACCGGTTTCACAGGGGTTACACGCCGGGCAATTTCAAGAAACCGCCTGGGATTCTTGAAGCTTTCGAGATAGACAAAGATAGCCTTGGTTTCAGGGTCATTTTCATAGTATTCGAGAACATCGCATTCATCCACATCGACTTTGTTGCCGAGACCCACAACCCGAGCGACACCGAAATGCTCTCCCGAAGCTATATATCGCATGGTATGGGTCGCAAAATTGCCGGTCTGCGCAATATAGGAGATCCGGCCTTTTGGGATTTTGCCCAATGGAAAAAAACTGGAAGTAAAGTTTGCCGGGGTTGAAGAATGCCCGGACGTATTGGGTCCGATGACTCGAACACCGGTCTCTTTGACGGCTGAAATCAACTCTTGTTGCAGCGATTCGCCGTCCTCATCCACTTCGGAAAAGCCGCCCGCCGCCAGAACGATTGCGCGGATGCCTTTTTTTGCACAGTCACGGATGGCCTGGGGATTTAGTTTTGCGGGTAAAATGATAATGGCCTGGTCGATTCCATCGGGAAGGGATTCAATGGATGGATAGACTTCCCTGTCCATGATCTCCCCGCCTTTGGGATTTACCAGGTAAAGCTCGCCTTCAAATTCATTTGCAAGGATGTTTTGAAGCACATCGTTTCCGGGTTTTCCTTTGCCGGCCGATGCACCGATAACGGCAACGCTTTTGGGTTCAAAGAATTTATTGAAAACTTCCGACACGTTAACTCCTTTCCTTTCTGCAACAGGATGTGATTTTAGAACCGCTTATAACAGAAAATCAATTCTCTTAGAAACAACTTTCAAGTTCAAGGGCTAAAACGATTTTGCGGGATATTTCTTGCATGCTTTCCGGATCGAGTGTTCCTATATATTTGAAGAGTTTATCTTTGGGTACGGTATGTAAGTTCTCTGCTTGAACGAAAGATGATTTGGGTAAATTCGCTTTCTGGTCGATAAAGACTTCTGTGGGATAACCTTTGCCTTGGGTGGAGATTTCGGCGACGGTTACTTTGTTGAGATATTCCAACACATTTTGACGGGTCAGGATAAGAACGGGGCGTTTGCCGATCTTTTTGCCCAAATCAATGAGCCATATGTCGCCGCGATTCATTGTTCCTCCCATTTTTCAACGTCCATCCAGGCTTCAGTATTCACGGCATCCTGGGGATGTTCCTTAAGCTTTCGAATCCATTTTCGTTCAAATTCCCGGATCTCTCTCTGTTTTATCCAATTTCGCAGTGCCTCGCGTACAATGGCAGAGCGAGATAATTGTGAAGACGAAGCGATGCTATCAATAGACTCCAACAAATTTTCTTCAAAACTGATCTGTACGTTTTTCATGGCGATACCATTTTGCGTCTATTTTGTGTATTCATTTTTATATAGTAAACAGTATAGATAAATCAACTGTTATTTATATAAATGACTATGGTATTTATTATACGCTAAATGCTTTAAAATACCAATGATATAATCAATATTTCTTGTTGACCCATCCTAAACATATATTATAGAGCCTTAACGTATTTATATGAATTGAGAATCCGTGATTCGCGTCACGTTATTGAACCGTATGGAGGTGAACGTCTGATGACAAACAGCATTGATATTGGGGGCGAAATGTTTTCTCAAGCGGTATTCGATCTGGTCCGCAGCACCGCTTGCGAACTCCCGGATGATGTGCGGAAAGCCATTGAACAGGCTAAGGAGAACGAAGCGTCGGGTTCCACCGCAGAACTGGTATTGTCCATTTTCCTTGAAAACCTGGATATGGCCAAAAAGACCATGAAGCCGGCCTGTCAGGATACCGGTATGCCGCTTTTTTTCGTTCATCATCCTGAAAATCTTTCAAAGCGCAAGATGACAAATGTATTTCACGATGTTTTGGCCCGGGCAACAAAGGAGCAGTATTTGCGGCCCAATGCCGTGCATCCGGTGACCGGAAAAAACAGCGGAATCAATGTGGGAGAGGGATTTCCGGGCGCCTACTTTACCGAATGGGATGATCCGGCCATCGAAATCCAATTGATGCTGAAAGGCGGCGGCAGTGAAAATGTAGGGCGACAGTACAGCCTGCCGTATGCAGAACTGGATGCAGGACGGGATCTTGAGGGGGTTCGCCGCGTGGTGCTGGATACCGTGAGAAAAGCGGAAGGAAAGGGCTGTCCTCCCGGTATCCTGGGTGTGTGCATCGGAAGCGATCGCGGGTCCGGTTATGTGGAATCAAAACACCAGCTCCTGAGACCTCTCGATGATGTCAATCCGGATCCGATTCTTGGTGAGCTGGAACAACGGATCCTGGCTGAAGCCAATCAATTGGGCATCGGCCCGCTGGGGTTGGGAGGAAACACCACGTTACTGGGTGTTAAAATCGGAGCGTTACACAGAGTACCGGCAAGTTTTTTTGTCACCATCACCTATATGTGCTGGGAAAATAGAAGGCGGTCTCTTAGATTTGAGCCGGATGGAACCTATAAAATCATATGAGAGAGTGAACAGAAATGAAAAAATTAAACATACCCGTTTCCGAAGAAGAAATTCGAGACCTGCGTGTGGGGGATGCCGTCCAAATATCCGGCATTGCAACCACCGGTCGGGACGCCGCTCATAAGTACATGGTGGAGACGTTGATCAAAGGCGCCAAATCCTTGTCCGGGGAAGACCAAACGATGTTTGATGAGCTCAATTCGATTTTAAACGGAGGGGCCATCTACCACTGCGGCCCGATTGTGCGCAATGATGAAGGAACATGGAGTATCGTATCCTCCGGCCCCACAACCAGTATCCGGGACGAGATCTATCAGGACAAGGTCATCGAGGCGTTCAAGGTTCGCGTTGTTATCGGAAAAGGCGGCATGGGACCCCGAACCCTTGCTGCGTGTCAGGAGTTCGGAGCGGTTTATCTTCACGGTATCGGCGGTGCAGGGGTTTACAATGCAGCCGCCATGGTGGAGGTTATCGATGTGTTCAAAAAGGAAGAATTCGGGCTGCCGGAAGCCTTCTGGAAGGTTCGTTTCAAAGATTTTGCCGGTATCGTGACCATGGATTCCCATGGAAAAAGCCTTCATGAAGAGCTGGGTGAAAAGTTCGACAGCCGGTTTGAATCACTAATTTCCGGTTAACATCTCCAAGAGAGTTGAAGTAATTGAAATGAATCAGTGAAAATATAAATTTTAGCCGCAGACACACACAGACATACGCAGACAATAAAGATTTTTGCCTGGGCGA
>CAYSUA010000594.1:0-3943 GCA_964433795.1 uncultured Desulfobacteraceae bacterium
TTGATGTTTTGCGATTGAAACGCAAAGCATAAACCAGCCCCAGAATCGACCCGGCCAAAAAACCGAAAAGATGGGCCGTGATGTCCGTATGCTTGCCGGCGCCAAGGAAGCCGAGCAACGCCAGCCCTCCGGCAAGGGGCAGCCACGCCTTTATACGCCCGCCGACCGCCAGTCGTATTTTCTTCACAAACTGGTGAGCGGATAGGATGCCAACCGCACCGAATATTGCAGTTGATGCCCCGATTGAAATATGACCGGATTGTATCAGGATGGCATTGGCAAAATTCCCTATGATACCGGCAGACAGAATCATCAACCAGCCGACCCCCCAGCCCATAATACTCCCCACAGCCGTACCGAATATGGCGATGCCCACGACATTTCCGGCAAGGTGCACGACATCAGCATGCAGCATTAACGCAGTTATCGTTCTGAAAAATTCTCCCTTTAAAATAAGATCTGCCGATGCACCGTATGCTCGAATCAGTACCTGATGGTTTTTACCCGTCAAAAAAATGAGATGGCATAACACCAATACGGCAGCAGTCCAGATTCCCGAAAAGGTTTTCTGATACCCGCTTGCATCTGCATCTACGAGGGCCGGATGATCCGTATCTGCGTTTTCCCGAAAATATTGTTTAATGGAGTCAAGAGCGATTGTGGAATTCTCTTCTTCCACCCAAATCTCCCAACCCGTTTCGCCTTTTATTACACGGTAGGCAATGCCGGATGAAGACAGCACGAGGACGCAGGTATCGGCCTGTTCTGTGGTAAGATTATCGAATAACACCTTCACTCAGACGAAGACCTCGATTTTTCAATTGAGCATTCCAGCCCAATTGAGATATAACGGATTCAATTAAAACTACAATAGCCAGGAACCGACAATGAAAATATTATACACCTCGGACATTCATACAAGCGACAATCTACTTTCTGATGTGTTGACACAATCCGAATATCATGCAGTTGATGCCGTGATCATCGGCGGCGATCTGATTCCCCGGCAAATACCGAAAAGAGATCTGCCGAGAGAATTGAAAGCACAAGATCTTTATATTGAAAATATCCTTATTCCTCAAGTCACGAGATTCAAAGAAAAAAGTGAATCCGCAATCTATCTGGATTTGAGCAATTTTGATTTTTCCTATCCCCGCAGATTGCTGATACAGCATCAAGGCAGATTGTATCGTCTCCTGCATTTGCAAAAGCATCCTTTAACTCAAGCCGTTGACATTATTGGATATATGACGGTACCCCCCACACCGTTTAAGAAAAAGGATTGGGAAAAAATAGATTCTATGGATTTCCCTTACCCGAAAGGCAATAAGGTGTTGCTTAAAGGAGTTGTTTCAGATAGCGGAGAGCTGCAGGATACCATCATTGACATGGCTTCCCATGACACCATTGAATCTGATCTATCAGAACTGGAGCACTTCATTGACAAACCGTTTATTTTCGTGGCCCATGCCCCGCCCTACGAAACTCCGCTGGATGTGACCGGTGACGGACAACATGTTGGCAGTTTGAGCATCAGGCGATTCATAGAAAAATGGTCTAAGAAAGGTCTTCTACTGGCATCGCTTCATGGCCACATTCATGAATCGCCCATAGTGTCAGGATCGGTTGCAACCCGGATTCATGATGCCATCAGCATCAACCCGGGGCAGAACCATGGTCCGGATGCCGAACTCCGATATGTGCTCTTGGAATTATCGGATGATAAAGAAACGCCGACCGTCAAAATCCTTTCAAAACCCTAACCTGGATAAAGCGGAAATTCCAAATCACAATGACCGAAATTCAAAATTCGAAACATGTACATGATCTAGAAAAACAAACATTGCAAACCGGTTTGGGTCATTGGATATTTTAATTTGAGATTTATTTGTAATTTGGTGCTTGGTATTTGAGATTTTAGCAGTAGATGCTTGGGTATTGGTTTTTGCATAAAATGCAGAGAAATAACAATTACGACTCTAAAAAGCCGTCTTTAGGAAGGTAATGAAATCCTCTTGCGAATAAACATCATATCCTAGCGCTGTTGCCATCCCTGCATCTTCGGGTCCGATATAACCCCAGGCGGCCAGTATCAAACTGAGGAATTTGGAATCAGGAGTATTGAAGTGCCGATCCAATTCCTTGAGGTTGCTTAGGGAATCATCGATAAAAACGTAGGGGCCGGCCTTAAAGCGCTCATGTATCGCATTCAGGTTTTCGGTTTTCAAAACCCCGTCGTCACCCGAATAGATGTTATTATCCAAAAGCTCGTAACCGAAAAATTTACACAACTGCAATACGGCTTCCCGATTTTTAGTGGTAAGGATGACGATTTGCTCAACGGGAATCTTTTTCAGTTCATTCCAAATCTCCGGAAACGGAGCGTTCAAGGCGAGCCAACGCTCTCGGTCTTTATGTACAAACGAATTTCGGGTGGCAAAAAACTTCCGGGTTCTTTCGGCAAGCGGGGTTTCGTCACTTTTTCTTAATGACTCATACGCTTCCGGAGATATGACATAATCCGGGTCCCTGGAATCGTTATCCTTACACCATTTCATCAGTGTTACCACATCCCCTATTCCCTGCACATGGAATCGGTTTCGCTGAAATAACCGGATGACATTCGGAGAAAGCACGCTTAAAGTGGTGTCCAGGCGGCCTGTTACGGCATTATGGGCAGTAACGGTAATCTCATCCAAAGAATTGATGATTACCCCGTCAAAATCGAAAATCAGCATATTCTCCTCTTAAAATTAATAACGTTTTTAACAAGATAACAGGGTTGACAAAGTCAGCGTGAATCTATCACCTGATACTCGATACTCGATACTCGATAGAAAAAGATTTTGGTATCTTGATATAGCATCATCGCTTAGATTGGATCTCCGCGTTCCAACAGCATGCTTTCGAGAAAAGAAAAACACGCACCCCAAAATCCTGGCATTTAGTCCAACAGTCATTATTCCTTTGTAATTAAATCAACGATCGTGTTTAACACAACAGATTCGATTTGACCAGACAGATCAACCGCTGACCAGACTCCATCCAATAGCTTGACATATGACTGGTTATTTCTTAGAGAATCATCTCGTTGCCGAGTATCCAGCATCGAGTTTCCAGTATCAAGCATCGATTATCTTAACCCATAACTTAGGATGGAACCAGATGACACCAAACATACCCCCGGCTGAAATCGGCATGCCGCTCGAAAAGGTGGACACCCCTGCTCTGCTCATCGATCTGGATGCATTTGAGCGAAACCTTGACCAAATGGCACAGCGCCTTGAAGGAACCGGAGTACGGTTGCGGCCTCATGCCAAAACCCATAAATGCCCCACCGTAGCTCTCCTCCAGATGGCACGCGGGGCGGTGGGGGTTTGCTGCCAAAAGGTAGGGGAAGCGGAAGCCATGGTTTATGGTGGTGTACGGGATGTTCTGGTAACCAATCAGATTGTCGGTGACTCCAAAATTGAACGCCTGGTTTCTCTGGCCAAACAGGCCCAAATAGCCGTGTGTGCCGACGATCCGGTTCACATCGAGGCTTATGGAAAAGTTGCCGGCGCCAATAATACCGATCTCTCCGTACTCGTGGAACTGAACGTCGGTTCGAATCGATGCGGTATGGAACCGGGGGAGCCGGTTTTAAAACTTGCCCGCCTTATCGAAGATACCAAAGGTCTCCGATTCGGGGGACTGCAGGCCTACCAGGGCGGCGCCCAGCACTTGCGCCAGGCCGCCGTGGACCGGGTGATCGAATCAACGACTCTCCTCAACGCAAACGGAATCGATTGTCCCGCTATTACCGGTGCAGGTACCGGAACCTATCGGTTTGAGGCATCGAGCAAGGTCTACACCGAACTTCAGGCCGGTTCTTATATTTTCATGGATGTCGATTATGCCAAAAACCTGGATAAGGATGGAAATCCCCTTAAAGAATATGAAC
>CAYSUA010000595.1:0-3936 GCA_964433795.1 uncultured Desulfobacteraceae bacterium
GGAGCGTAACACCGAACAGGGCTTCGAGATAAACAAAACATCTCGGGAAATAAAACAGTTAGGGTCCATTGCAGTTCCTTCATGCTGTTCGGTGTAACGCTCTCTAATACGTGGAACCTCAGACAGTCACACGCGCACGAATCGGCTCACCTCCAAAGCCTATTCCTGTAAGCAACTTGGGCTTTGTGCATAACCACTTTTTCAAAAAACTGTGTCATTGATTTCATAATGTCGAGTTAACCATATCCACTACAGACACCTGAATGATATAAAGGAGGTGAAATTATGGCGGATGACAAAATGAAAATTGCTCCTAATGTTTGTTCATATGTCGATGAGGAGCATTTAACATTAACCATTGAGATTGCAATTCCAGGGGTACAGAAAGAGAGTATCAGACTGCGAATGCACGATGACAGTTTCAATCTCATCGCTCCCAGAGAAGACTTTGATTACGTTACCACTTCAGCCTTTTGCTGTCCGGTGGATCCCTCGAAAGCAAAGTCGACTTACAAGGACGGCCTGCTTAAAGTTGAGGTGCCGTTTAAGGATCCAATGGAAGATGCCGTTACGGTGTCGATCGAATAATAACACGGCGCCGCTGCAGGCTCGGAGGCCGGGGGGGATGCTGAGGAGGATAGGCGATGAAGGATAAGGCAAGCGCGATGGTGTTGGCTTCGTTTGCGGCGGATGCCCTGGCTCTAGGAGCGCACATCTTGGATTAGAGGCCATTCCCCAAGAGTGGCTTTCAGAACTCAAACAGGCCCGGCATATAGATGGATTGTTGGAAACGATGAATAAGGATTAGCCGCCATCGGTTTAAGGATTTTTTGTCCCTCCCTGGTAACATAAAGTTTCCCGCAATGCCGTTGTTTTCCCTTTAAAATAATGCTTCAACCCATGGGGTCAAGCGCAGATACCCATTAGCCGGGCCGCGGGGTATGTGTGATCGGGTGTATCGGGAGAACGGAGCTATTGAAATTGTGATTTTAAGAAAAATATTATATCATAGCTGAGTTTTCGTTCTGCTGGATTTTTTGCATACACGATTTGATGGATGGAAAAGTGAAGCATGATGAGTGTTTTTAAAGGAACAGCAAAGGAGTTGATGATCATCATCGGTGTTTCCGTATTAATCGGATTTGCGGTAAACACATTATCACCCAAGGGAATTGCACTGTTCGGCAACTGGGATACATCAAAAGGGGTTGTCAGCGCCAATTCGAAGGAGCATGAGAATTATTTCTTTGAAGAAATAGAAGAGATTCAAGCCGCTAAGGAAATCTTTGACCGTGGGGGGGCGTTGTTTGTAGATGCCCGTCATCCGGATGCATATCTTGAAGGACACATCCCCGGAGCGGTTTCACTGCCGGCCGGCCGGTTTGATGAAATGATCGAAGGCTTTGGGAGTAGATATCCGACATCGACCTCCATCATCACATACTGTTCCGGGCGTGAATGTGAGGACAGTCATAATCTGGCTCGACTCTTATTTATGGAAGGCTATACCCACATTCGAATATTTATTGACGGTTATCCAGGCTGGGAAGGGATGGGATACCCCCGTGAATAGTGCATTTGAAAAAATACTGCAAAATGAATGGCTGGAGCTGACGATTCGTTGGATTCTCGGGACGATTTTCGTGGTAGCCTCTTATTATAAAATCGTTTCTCCGGAAGCTTTTGCCAAAGCTGTTTACGGCTACGATCTGTTACCGGATTATTCAATAAACCTGATCGCCATCATATTTCCCTATATGGAATGTTTCTCGGGCCTGTGTCTGATCCTGGGGATCTACCAGCGCGCGGCTGCCATCCTGATCAACGCAATGCTCATCGGGTTTATTATTCTATTGTCCATCAATCTGGTGCGAGGGCACCAGTTTGATTGCGGCTGCTTCTCGTACAACGGATCCGTCAATACCGGTTCGGTTTATAGTATGCCGATTAGAAATGTAATCCTGCTTTTGCTGGGGGGCTTTGTTTTATATTTTAAGGGATATAGAAAATGGTGCTTTCAAAAAAGCAATGGATAGTTTTTTGTTGACATGAATACCACAGTGTAGCAGTTAAATATTTTTAATGAAAGGATAATTCATTGGATAAGACAGATTTTGCATTTTTCCGCAAGCAGCTTGGGAAAACCCAACGAGAGATGAGCCAATTGCTCGGTACCTCCATCAAAGCCATTCACAGCTATGAACAGGGGTGGCGAAATGTTCCGGTACATGTGGAACGACAATTGCTGTTTCTGGTCAGCCGGAAGAATCGTAATGAGCACAACCAAGTTCTCTGTTGGGAGCTGAGAGAATGTCCTGAGGACAGAAGAGAACAATGCCCGGCATGGGAGTTTCAAGCCGGTGAACTGTGCTGGTTCATCAACGGAACCATTTGCGAAGGGCATGTCCAAACCAGTTGGAAGGAGAAGATGGAAAGCTGTCGCGCCTGCAAAGTGTTCGCATCGAGATTCTGATATAGTTAAAGCGATTAAAATTCCTGGATTTTAGAATAGTTTCAATCTAGATGAGATTCACTATCAGTGTTTCTTTAAGTATATCCCATCATTCTATTCCATCGGAATAGAACATTATTTACTCTTTTATAGGATAAACGACATGAAACGTAAAACAGAGTATCGCTTCGATACCAGAGTTATCCACTCTTCCCAATCTCCCGGGAGTTGGCAGGGAGCTACTTTGCCCCCCATCTTTCAAACAGCCTCGCATGTTCATGAGACGGCTGAAAATATGAGTAAGACCTTTGCCGGGAAGACCACCGATCATATATACATGCGCTTGACCAACCCCACCAACCGGACATTGGAGGCGAAACTGGCCGACTTGGAAGGAGGGCAGGGGGCGGTGGTTACCGGTTCCGGTATGGCGGCGATCAATAATGCCTGTATGGCACTGCTTCGAACAGGGGACGAGTTTGTATCGGGAAACTCTCTTTTTATGTCCACCTATCTGCTGTTTACGAAAGTTTTCAAAAAATACGGGATTACCGCCAACCTGGTCGAATCCACTGATATTGAGGCCATCAAGTCCGCCATCAACGAAAAAACCCGATTCGTATATCTGGAAACCATTGGTAATCCCAAGATGGATATTCCTGATTTGACAAGGGCTGCAGAGATTGCCCATACAAGCGGAATACCGTTGCTCGTAGACAATACACTGGCCAGTCCATATCTTTGCAGACCCATCGAATGCGGGGCGGATGTGGTTATGCATTCCACCACCAAGTATTTAAGCGGCCATGGAGCGGCTGTGGGAGGTGTGGTGATCGACAGTGGCCAATTCTCCTGGAATGAAGAACGATTCCCGGATTTCAAACCGTTCATCGAACGGAAAGGGCCTTTAGCCTTCCTGGACAAGGTGTGGCGTGAACACCACATCAATTTCGGAACCACCCAGGCACCCTTGCATTCTTTCTTGACCATGATCGGACTGGACACATTAGCCCTCCGAATGGAGCGGCATATGGATAATACGATGAAGGTTGCACAGTATCTCAATGAGAGATCCGAGGTTACTTGGGTAACATTTCCCGGGTTATCCGAACATCCTTCAAACCGGGTTGCGCAAAAGCTGTTTAACGGTAAGGGATTCGGCGGCATGTTAACCTTTGGGTTGAAAGATCAGGAGGCCTGTTTCAAATTTATCAATAACCTGAAGTTGGTCTATCATCTGGCTAATCTCGGTGACTGCAAGACGCTGGTCATACACCCTTATTCCAGTCAATATATCAGCTTTGATGAAGCCGAACGGGAAGCGCTTTCCATCACACCGGACCTGCTGCGGCTTTCCGTTGGAATCGAAGCAGCAGAGGATATCTGCGAGGATATGGGCCAGGCGTTGGACAGTCTGTAAATTTATCGATTGCATATTTTTTTTGAAGCCTTATTATTCATTTTAAATACTTTTGGGCCTATTT
>CAYSUA010000596.1:0-1104 GCA_964433795.1 uncultured Desulfobacteraceae bacterium
TCCCTTATGCACGAGTTTCACACGTCCGCGAAGCGGGTTATCTTCAAAGCCGCAGGTGCTTGACTTGAGGTTTCTGCATAACCGGATTGAAATAAACCGACCACTTTTCCCTTGACATTCATTTCTTTATCTGAATTTTAGTTAACCGATTTTTGGTTAACCAATGTGGGAGGATGAATATGGTTACAGAACAGAGCGCCATATTAGGCAATATTCAAGGACTGGAGCTTAAGAAACCGGCCGACATGATCGTTAACCAGATCAAACAGCTTGTATCTTCAGGAATCCTCAAACCCGGAGACCGTCTTCCTGCTGAGCGGACCTTTGCCGAGCGCTTCGGGGTTGGGCGCGGTCATGTCCGGGAAGCCCTTAAGAAGCTTGAGATTTTCGGCATCCTGAAAACCATGCCTCAAAGCGGCACCTATGTTGCGAATCAAGGTGCAAAAGCACTGGAAGCGATTATGGCCGATGTACTCGCCCGTGAAAAAGATGATACGGATTCCTTGCTGGAAACACGCCGCATCCTGGAGGTCAATGCAGCCAGATTCGCTGCCGAAAGGGCCGCCAAATCCGATATCATCGATCTGATAAGAACGCATGAGGCGTTCAGAAAACGGGTGCGAAATCAAGAGTCGGGAACAACCGAAGATCGCATGTTTCATTTAAAGATTGCCGAGTGCTCTAAAAATACGGTGCTGCGATCCCTCATCACCCTGATGGCAACAAGCAGCTCTGCCATCTCCGATGACAGTACAGACGTCAGCGAAGGAATGGAAAAGATCATACTTCAGGAGCATGAAGCAATTCTTCAGGCCATTAAACAAACCGATCCGGATCGAGCTGCAGAAGCAATGGATGCTCATATGGATAGGATCTTAGAGTTATTTATTAAAGGAGATAGATAATGACATTGTCCTACAACTCCATAGAAACCGAAGTATTAGTTGTAGGCGGCGGCGGTGCGGCCTGTCGAGCCGCTCTGGAGGCTGACCGGTTTGGAGCAGACACAATTTTGGCTGTTAAAGGCTCTTTTGCCGGTATCGGGGTGCGGGGGTCCGGCTCCACAGCCGGAGGCGTATCCGACCGGGGGGGAGTTCAGTTTCC
>CAYSUA010000596.1:1114-3934 GCA_964433795.1 uncultured Desulfobacteraceae bacterium
ATTCGATCCCGGAGGCATACCGATCAAGGCAGAACAGGATTACGCAAATATTATCCAGTTGGGGTTGGGAATGACCGACCCAAAGCTGGCCGGGATCATGGCCGAGCAATCCAATGACATCATCACGCCCCTGGTGCAGGATTGGAGCGGTGAAATTGTCCCCCGCCAATGGGGAATGAAAAGCCACGGCATACCCATCATGTTCGGGTTGACCCGCATGCTCCGAAAAAGCGGGGTAAAGATTATGGAACACGCCATGGTCACCCATCTGCTGAAGGAGAAAGATCGGATAGCGGGTGCCGTTGCGGTTGACGAATTTTCAGGGGAAGTGTCCGTGATCAGGGCGGGCGCCGTATTTTTGGGCACCGGCGGTATGGCCGGATTGTTCAAACACACGACGGCTGCACCGGAGTGCACCGGAGACGGTCACGCCATGGGGTTTAGAGCAGGCGCCCAGCAGATGAACGTAGAGTTTAAGCAGGTATTTCCAGGCGTCATATACCCCACGTTTAATCATTTCAGCGCCTGGTGGTTCGTGCCGTATGTAAAGATCTACAACGCGCTCGGCGAAGAATATATTGAGAAGTATTTGCCGGAGGGCATCACGCTTGAAATGGTCTATGAGCAACGGGGCAGTCACGGCCCGTTCAGTGCACGGGATTCGGCTTCCCGGTATTTCGACGTGGCCACCGTCATCGAAACCAAGGAAGGCCGGGCAAACGAAAAAGACGCCCTTTATGTGGATCTAACCGATCCAAGAGTCAAAGACCCGCTGCCCAGGCCCCGCCGGGATTATTTTTATTATCGAGGTATTCGGTATTTAGAAGAACCGATACAATTTAATATCTGCTTTCACTGCAGCAACGGGGGTATCCGCCTGGATGAAAATAGCATGTCCACAGTTCCCGGGCTGTACGCCGCCGGTGAATGTGCATCGGGGCCCCACGGCGCAAATCGCCTTGCGGGACATATGTTGGGAGCCACTCAAGTATTCGGCGCCATCGGTGGACGGCATGCGGCCTATAGCACCAAGGGAAAGAAAACACCCGGTCTTCGACCGGAGGCGATTCGGGAAGCTTTGGATGAAATTGCCCGCTTTCAATCCAAGGAGGGCACGGAAAAACCCCACAAAGTGATTAAAGATCTCAAAACGCTGGCCTGGGACAATATGCTGGTGCATGTCAACGAGCAAACCCTGGATGCGTTGCTTGATAGAATCATTGATATCCGCGACAACCGATTAAACAACCTGAAAGTAGAACATACAGACGACCTGATCGACGCGCTGGAGCTAAACAACCTGATACTGGTGGGTGAAATCCTGTCACGTACCACCCGGATGCGAAAAGAAAGCCGTGGCGATCATTACCGTGAAGACCACCCGGAGCGTAATGATGCCGACTGGCTTAAGGTGATAACCGTAGATAACGATAACGGCGAGATCAAACTGGGAACCGAGGTCATTGACCCCGATTGGTCGGATCGTAAAGGAGACATGAAAGGGTATCGATGGGGTTAAAAACCGGGATTGAAGCCACGGGCGAGCAGATCGGTATCGATGCAAAGGCATTGATCATCATGATCATTGTTTGCGCTTCATGGGGCCTGAATCAACCTTTCACCAAGATGGCCTACGTGGACATTTCCCCGATTTTAAGTGCTGCCGTACGCTCTCTGCTGGCGGCTGCGGGATTGCTGATATATTGCCGAATCAATGGAATATCCCTTAAAATGGGCTCAGGAGGTCAGCTTCACGGACTGATGATCGGCCTCATTTTCGGTGTTGAATTTGCAATATTTTACGTTGGTATGGATTTAACCCGCGCCTCCCGCGGGGCGGTTCTATTGTATTCACAACCCTTTTTCACCGCCTTGATGGCTCATTTTATCATTCCCGGCGACAAGCTCAATTGGAGCCGGTCACTGGGTCTGATTCTGGCTTTTATCGGAGTTGCCACCGTGATGGGTGACTCCCCGAGCCAGGGCAATCACAGCCTGTTCGGCGATCTTTTTTGTCTCGCTGCCGGCATACTGTGGGCCGTAACCATTATTTACATCCGGGTGTTTATGGTATCTCGGGCCACCGCAGCTCAAACCCTATTCTATCAGCTCCTCTATTCTTTTCCTGTCCTGATAACCGCTTCGTTCATTTTTGAGCCCGTCAGGTTTAATTCCACCTGGCAGCTGGTCGGCATTCTGCTCTATCAGGGTATCGGCGTTGCCTGCATCAGCTATTTGATATACATCAGCCTCATCTACCGCTACAAGCCTTCCACCCTGGCATCCTTCACCTTCATCGCTCCGCTGACCGGTGTCATATTCTCCGGTCTGATCTTATCAGATCCGATGACACTTTGGCTCTGGCTGGGTCTGGCGCTGGTATCCGTCGGTTTATGGCTTGTCAATCGCAGTTAATTTAAACTGATTAACACAACCCCGCCCGCCACCAGAGCCACACCCCCAATCGTTCGCATCGTAATGTTCTCATGACGGAAAAACAGCAGGCTGAATAGAAGTGTAAATATAGGGAAGGTAGCGGCAATGGGAGCAACGGTAACCACATTGCCTGTCTTTAGGGCCATGTAGAGGAGAAGGACTGCACTGCCATTGGCAATGCCTACCGACATAAACCATCCAATCCCCTGCCTTGTAAAAACCATATGCCCCAATCCGAAGCGAATGTGAGATACGAGTAATATGGAGACAACAGAAGTCGTATACCCGATCAACCCCGCCACATAAGGAGTCGGTTGCATTTCCAAACCCATCTTCGCCAGCGTTTGTGCCCCACCTCTTATCATAGCCGCTCCAAGAGGAAAA
>CAYSUA010000597.1:0-3929 GCA_964433795.1 uncultured Desulfobacteraceae bacterium
AGATATTATTGATACCGGGCTAACGCTAGCCTACCTGATCGATTATATAAAGTCTTTTGAGCCGAGCAACCTTAAAATATGCTCATTGTTGGATAAACGAGAACGCCGGCAAGTAGACCTGGAAATCGATTATGTCGGAAAAATTGTGGAAAAGGGATTTCTTGTAGGGTACGGGTTGGATTATGCCGAAAGATATAGGAATTTGCCAGAACTGTATTGTCTAAAATTTTAAGCAAAGAGGGTCAGCCATGATTGTTACTTGTGAGGAATGTGACACCCGGTTTAATCTGGATGAAAGCCTCATAAAGGAAACCGGTTCAAAGGTTCGATGCTCCATCTGCAAGCATATCTTTGTAGCACATCCCGAGTCGGCGGTTCAGGAACCGGAAGAACCGTTCATCTCAGAGGAACCCGAATCGGAGACTTTAGGCAACGAATCCGGAGAAGAACAGATGGGGGCGGAAGTGGAAGAAGACCTTGAGGGTCAATTCCAGATGGAAGATGCTGAATTGGATATTTCGGAACCTGATGAAACCGGTGAAGAAGAGGAAGAAGCAGTAGAAAAGATCGAATCCGAAGAATTGGACGAAGTGGTCAAGATGTTCGAAATGGATGAGGAACCTGAAGCGGTCTCTGAAGCAGAATCGGATGACTCCGATTTGGGTATAGAACTTGAGGAGACCGGGGAAGAAGAGGCTCTTGACTTTTCAGATGAAGAACTGGACCTGTCGGACATGGAAAGTCTGTTCGAAGCAGAACCGGTTTCTGAATTGTCGGAGGATGAGGAAATCGACGTTACCGAAGATTTGGATTTCGATTTGGATATTGAGCCGGATGAATCTGTGGAAGAGGATGGGGTGGCCGATGGTGAAGAACAAGAAATGGACTTGGACTTGGATCTCGATGAGTCCTTAGAAGAAGCAGCGGAAGAGGAAATAGGAGAAGAGCTCGACCTGTCGGATATGGAAGACGTTTTCGAAATGGATGAGGAGGCGGAGGTGGAAGTGGAACCGGCCATCGAAGAGGACGCTGAAGTTTCAGAAGACTTGGATCTGGATCTGGAACTGGATCTTGAAGGAGCGGAGGGAGAGGAAACGGCGGATGAGGAAGTAGAAGAAGAACTTGACTTGTCGGATATGGAAGAGATGTTCGAGGCAGACGAGGAATCGGAACCGGAACTTGAAGTAGAGGCCGAAGATGCAGAAGGGTTGGATCTGGATTTGGATCTTGAACTTGAAGATGAGGGAGATCAAGATCAACCTGAAGAGGAAGCAGATGAAGAAATTGATCTATCTGAAATGGAGGAGCTACTCGAAGCAGACGATGAATCTGTGGATTTTGATGAACCGGGCGACGAAACCATCGAAGATTTAGATCTTGAATCAGAGGAAACAGATGCAGCCGAAGAAGAGACAGCTGAATCTGTGGATGAAGATTTGGAACTTTCCGATCTGGAAGGAATGCTTGAGGTGGAAGGGGATTCTGAGGAAACAGAAGCGCCAGAGGAGGAGACAGCAGAGGAGACAACAATAGAGGATGAATCCCTTGATTTGTCTGATCTTGAGGAAATGATGGAGGAAGGAGAATCAGCTGAGGAAGATGTCGAGTTCGTTGAGGATTCTTCAGATGAGTTGCTGGATCTTGGTGAGCCTGAAATCGAAGATGCTGAGCAGGCTGTAGATTCAGCTTCGGTTGACGATGCAATGGATCTGGATGCGGTTGATGACTTTGAAGGAGCAGATGAAGGTTTTGAAGAAGCCTTCTTACAAGAAGAGGAAGTGGCCGGGACTGAACCCAAAAAGAAAAAGCAGATCAGTAAGCCTATTTTGATTCTCCTGATTCTGGTACTTTTAGGGGGCGGTGGTTATGGCGCTTATACCATCATGGGAATAGAAATTTCCAATTTGGCTGAGATCGGGAGCAAGATTCCTTTTGTGGGACAGTATATCAAACCACCGGTGCAGGATGTCCGGGGAAATCTGAAAATCAGCACTTTGGGTATTTCCGGAAAGTTCGTCAATAGTCCTAAAGCCGGAAAACTATTTGTTATCAGTGGGAAGGCAAGAAACGGATATGACCAAGCGCGCGGGATGATTAAAGTGATCGGTAAACTATACTCCAAAGGTAAAAAGCTGGAGAAATCGGAAACCGTTTTTTGCGGGAACAGCCTTACGGAAGAAGAACTGAACACCCTCGATATCGAGACGATTAAAAATCAATTGAAAGTCAGAGCCGGCAAGAATAAATCGAATATGAAAATCGTCTCCGGAAGGGTCATCCCATTCATGGTTGTGTTTTCAGAATTGCCTGAAAGCTTGGATGAATATACCATTGAGGTGGTGGAATCTTTCCCGGCCCTTAAATAATGATATTTTCTGCGTTATCAGCGTAATCTGCGTTCCATTTGACTTGACGAAATCAAATCGAATTGTTAAAAAACCGATCTTGCGTCAAGTTGAACACAAAAAAAATAATGGCGATGTAGCTCAGATGGTCAGAGCATGCGGCTCATATCCGCAGTGTCCGGGGTTCAATTCCCTGCATCGCCACCAATTCATAAAACCCACTGTTTTTACAGTGGGTTTTCTACTTCTTAACCCATGTTTTTTCATATATGGGACGTTGTTGACTATCGTGATAAAGTGAGATAATCGTTTTATCGCAATAGCTATCTGGAAGAAAAAACTTAAGGTTTTACGGAAATGCCAAGGCAAGCGAGGCTGGATTCCCCCGGAACATTGCACCATGTCATAATACGGGGCATAGAGAAGAGACGCATCGTAGACGACAAGGTCGATCGTGCCCGTTTGGTGCAACGAATGGGAGACCTTTCCAAGGAGACTATGACATCAATCTATGCCTGGTCGGTGATGGCAAATCATGCTCATATCCTCTTAAAAAGCGGTATTCGAGGCCTATCGTATTTCATGAGACGTTTTCTTACAGGATACGCCATAACCTACAATATTCGGCATAGGCGGCATGGTCATCTATTTCAGAACCGATATAAATCCATTGTTTGCGATGAAGATGCCTATTTTCGGGAGCTGGTTCGGTACATCCATCTTAATCCATTGCGTGCGAAAATTGTGAAAAACCTCTCTGAGCTTGATAAGTATCCATGGAGCGGTCATAGCGTCATCATGGGCAAGAAAAAACGAGACTGGCAGGATAGGGATTATGTATTGGGGTGGTTTGGCAGAAAAGAAGCAGAGTCAAAAAGGCTTTACCGTCAATATGTGAAAAAAGGGATTATAGAAGGTAGGAGAGAGGATCTGGTTGGAGGGGGGTTGGTTCGAACATTAGGAGGATGGTCTCAGGTTTTATCGTTTAGAAAGAGCAAAGAGAAAGTGCTAAGTGATGAAAGGATTTTGGGTGGTGATAAGTTTGTCGAGCGAATCCTTGAGGAGGCTGATGAGAAGATCAAATATCATCTTTCGATTGATGAACGCCGGATTCAAGCTGAAAAAGCAATCCTTTCGATGTGCCGCAAAGAAGGTGTAAATGTGGAAGAATTGAGAGGTGGAAGTCGAAGAGGTCGGCTATCTGAGATAAGGAGCCGATTGGCCAAGGATTTGGTGGAAAAGATGGGACTGCCTTTAGCGGAGGCCGGTCGCCGGCTGGGAGTATCCACATCGGCTATTTCAAAGATAATGATGAGGGACAAGGAAGATTTAAGGTAGTCACGCTTGTCAACAACGTCCCGTATCCTAGATGATGGGATCAGGCGGGATGATTGTAATGGATGAAGATACCTGTATGGTAGATGTCGCCCGGTACTTCATCGACTTCCTCACGGATGAATCGTGCGGCAAATGTATCCCGTGCCGTGAAGGCCTGAGGCAAATGGCTAAAATTCTAACGAATATCACAGAAGGAAAAGGAAAAGCGGGCGACATCGAGCTTTTGGAGGAGCTATCCGAGACAGC
>CAYSUA010000598.1:0-3929 GCA_964433795.1 uncultured Desulfobacteraceae bacterium
CGTTCTCCGCGGGTTTTTGCCTGCGACGTACAGGAAGTACGTCTCGGCATAAACCGCCTGTTCTTTGTGCGGCCTTGCTCAGCAAAAAAATCGCTCATTTCTGAATGGGACACATTTCTACTTTTATTATATTTCGTAGATTGGCATTAATTATACCAAAAAACAAAACGTGGCTATCCGGATTCGCTGCAATTCAATGATTTCCGGGCCACGTTCCATGCTGATACCGGACGGAAAAAATAGAGCCTAAACCATTCCTTTAAAGGCAAAGAATGCAAGGGAGAGCATCCCTGCGGTAACGAGTCCGATGGAAGTGTCTTGAAGCGGTTTAGGTACCCGGGCCAGAAGGATCCGTTCGCGAACCCCGGCAAACAGGATAAGGGCGAGCCCGAACCCGACGGCATAAGCGAATGAGGACACAATGGTTTCTAAAAAAGTGTATTCTTCTTTGATATTGATCAAGCAGACGCCCAGTACGGCGCAGTTGGTGGTGATCAGCGGGAGAAATATCCCCAGCCCCGAATAGAGGGCCGGGATGCTCTTTTTAAGAAACATTTCCACAAACTGAACCAGAGAGGCGATTACCACAATAAATGCAATGGTCTGTAAGTATCCGAGTTTCAGGGGATTTAAAAAATACGTTTGCGTCACCCAGGTGATCGCTCCTGCCAGCACCAGAACGAAAACCACCGCCATGGCCATGCCCACTGCGGTCTCCATTTTTTTGGAAGTGCCGAGGAACGGGCAGTTTCCCAGGTACTGGGCAAGCAGAATATTGTTTACCAGGATACAACTGACAGCTAAGACAATTAAATCACCCATTGTCGACTCCTATTTTTTCCCCAAAAGATTCATACCGCAGAGCATCAAGCCCAGACAGACAAAAGCCCCGGGGGCTTCAATCATGAATTGAAAGGGTTGAAACGCGGATCCAAAGATATCGGTGAACTTAAGGGCTCCCCATATCGTGAGATTACCACTTCCGATCACTTCGCGAACGCTACCCAGCGCGGCCAATGCCAGGGTGAATCCGATACCGATTCCCAACCCGTCCAGTAGGGAGCGAAAAACACCAAATTTGTAGGCGAAGGCCTCGGATCGGCCGAGCACGATACAGTTAACGACAATCAATGGAATAAAAATACCCAATTTCAAATACAATTCGTATGTAAACGCCTGGGAAAGAAGTTCGACCACGATCACGAAGGTGGCAATGACCAGAATAAAACAGGCGATTCTTACCTTGGACGGAATGACCTTGCGCAATGACGAAACCAAAATATTGGAAAAAACCAGTACGAAGGTTGTAGCAACCCCCATTCCGATACCGTTTTCCAGGGTTTTGGTTACTGCCAATACCGGGCACAGGCCCAGCACAAGGCGAAACGGCGGGATCTCGTCCCACAGTCCCTTTGTAAATTCCTGGGTGAGAGACCTTGGCATAGTATTCTCCTACTTGGCACTTTTCAGTTTTTCTTCAATTTGCGGTTTCAGTTGTCGATAAATCGTGCTGGCATCTGATAAGGCTGATGAAACCCCTTGAGATGTAACGGTTGCTCCGGACAGGGCGTCCACTTGCCCGCCGTCTGTTTTGACTTTATAGGATTCGTCCAGCGCTTGATCATTGAATTGGGATACAAAATCCAGATCTGTCTGAGCACGGGCTCCGACGCCGGGAGTTTCAGCGTGGGTGGTGACCCTCACACCGAGTATCTTGTCTTCTCTGGTATCGATGCCAATCATTACCCCCACGGCCCCGCCAAACCCGGTTCCGGATGTCTCGAAAGCCACGGCATTGGCTTCCCCGTCGAAATTTCCGATGAAGAACCGGCGCTCAACACCGTTGTCATCGATACTGAATCGGTCCACAATGGGATCATTGGATGAACCATCGAGAATCTCTCTTATGGCAGGACCCTGTACGAATTTAAGTTTTTGATAGTCGATTCTCTCCTGGGTGCTGTTTCGGATAGCAGCCAGCAACCCACCGGAAAAGGCACTTAAAACGGTTAGAACCACGACCATTTTTATCATTTCACGCATCTTAGACTACCTTTCCAATCGCTTTCGGTCGAATTTTATCTAAAAGAGGATTCACCAGGTTCATGATCAAGATGGCGAAAACAACCCCATCCGGGAACACTCCGATGTTGCGTATCAGGACCGTTAAGAATCCCGCGCCGAAACCGTAGAGCAACATGGGGATAAAGTTAACCGGGGATGACGAATCTTCCGTAGCCAAGAAAAACGCCCCGATCAACGTGTAACCGGTGAATATATGAAATGCAGGGCCCGCAAATCGATCGGCACCGGCGAGATTAAAGATCAGCGATGTCAGAAAGACCCCGGCTACAAAGGACAAAGGGATTTCCCAACGGATATATCCTTTATATATAAGGTACAGCCCGCCGACGATCAATCCCAAGCCGAAGGTGGCGCCAATCCCCCCCACTTGTCTGCCGAGCAAGAGATCCAGGATGCTGATGGATTCAATGGTCGATGTTCCAAATGCTTTCAACGCGACCAACGGGTAAAAAGGGGTGAAATCGAAATCATAATTGATGAGCATTCCGTCAAAATCGAAGTATTTTTTCCATGACAACATCAGGATGGCGACAGCCACCAAAGCCGGATTGAAAGGATTTGATCCGATACCGCCGTAGATTTGCTTGCCGATGACAACGGCCACAAACGTTCCGGTAATCACAAACCAGAAAGGGGCTGTGGCGGGCAGCATCATGCCGAATAGAAGACCGATGAGCGCAGCGTTCCCGTCTCCGATGGTATTGGGTCTTTTTGCCACATAATTGAAGGCGAGTTCCCATAGGATGGAAAAGGAGACGGAAAGAGATATCACTCCCAGAGCCGGCATTCCGAAGTAATAGATACCCGCCAGGACTGCGGGTAGAGCGGCAATGATGATACCGTAGCTTCTTTCGGCAACATTTTTGCCGGAATGCCAGAAAGGTGCATGGGATACGATAAATTTCCTCTGATCAACCATTTGTTGCCTCCGCTGTATTCATACGGCTGAGCTCATATTTTGCTAAACGGATGTATTGAAAGATGGGGATCTTCGATACACAGACAAAACTGCAAAGACCACACTCGATGCAGGAGTAAAGGTCGTATTGATCGGCAGCCGACTCATACTGGCCTGCTTCGAGGAACCGAACGAGCATATTCACGGATATTCTGGCCGGACAAACCCTGACACACTCTCCGCAATTAATGCAGGGATAGTCTGAAACCATGGCTATATCCGATTCATCCTGGACGAACAGCGCATCGGTATCCGGTAAAACCGGATGATCTTCACTGTAGATACATGCCCCCCGCATGGGGCCGCCGATGATAAGCCGGTCCTTATCATTGGCCGAAATCGAGTAAGTTTTAAAGACATCACCAATCGGGGTCCCTATTTTTGCCTCCACCAGTGTTCGTTCGCCACGCTTATCGATGAACGTCAACGTTTTGGTCACCGGAATTTCACCGGATTCAAACGCTTCTCCAATGGATGCCACCGCCTCTGCACTGAAAAAAGCAATCCCCAAATCCTCGAAATTTTTTCCAGCCGGAACTTCCTGTCCCAGTAGGTGCCGGATGATATTGTGGGGAAGAATTTCCGGGTACTCTGCATCCACGGCCATGATATCGGCTTCAATTTCACCGATACCCGACACATAGTCTCTTGGGACAACGATGATGATTCGATCAACCGCCGTTATTTTTCTCAGTATTTCGACACCGGTTTTGATATTATCCATTTTATTGATGACAAAATACTGGTTGGTGGCCACCAACAAGTCATTATCCAAGCCATTGATAATGACGGTTTGAATCGGCTTGTCAGCATTTGAAAAAAGATCGAGGGGTGGATTACCGGGCAAACCGCTTAAATAGGTAATGGCCGTTTCAAGGGTGGGATC
>CAYSUA010000599.1:0-375 GCA_964433795.1 uncultured Desulfobacteraceae bacterium
GCCTGACCATCCAGGATTTCGAGGGCTTGTGTCCCGAGGTCAACCGCCGGTCTCTGCAGCGCGACCTGAAGGCCATGATTGATAAAAAGGTTGTGGTTGAAAAAGCCACGAGTCCGACGGACCCGACAAAACGCTACGAGCTGATGGAGGTTGCCCCTGGATGAATGGCTGTGACAAGCTACGACACAGAGCTGTGACAAGCTGTGACACCGAGCTGTGACATAAGCCCTGCCAGGGCAAGGGAACCGGAATCTCATCCCAGCTTGAGACGTCGTAGTTGGTCTTATAGAAATCCGCAGGTGCCGACTTCGGGTTCTCGCTCCAGTTGAACTTCCAGGTGCCGTTCAGCGATCGATACCAACGCGATGAGGAACG
>CAYSUA010000599.1:385-3922 GCA_964433795.1 uncultured Desulfobacteraceae bacterium
GGCCCTTAAACCGCTCCCGGCCACCAGAAACAGGTTGAACCTGCGACAAGCCACGACGCGACTTGCGACAGTCGCTTTGTGTAAAAGGAGAGCGGTACATTCCTAGGGTTTTCAATTCCGAAGGATTGAACCCACAACATTCAAGATGAAAAAATGGGACATTCGTGCTGAGCGTGCATAGAGATCTTTCGAAAATTATAGATGATGTTCAATCTGTGATGCATGCGATCGATTATAGCCTCGCCCTTACAGGAAGGCTCATGGGGCAATTGTCGGTACATGATTGGCAATGTTTGCATTTATTAGGATATGCTTTAAGCCGTAATGATGCCCAATTAAATCTATTTTTCTATTCCGTCCTTTGGTGAAAGGGTTCGCACTTTATACTGATTAAAATCCAAAGAGATTAAGAAATCGGCCAGCTGGCTGAGTTCATTTTTATCTAAGTTATACTTCGGCATGATGGACCAGGGGCTCACCGCTTGCGGATCTTTGATGAAATCCATCAACCACTTCCTGGTTCGGCCTTTTTTGACCACGTTGGAGAGATCCGGCCCTTCTCTCCGTCCGCCGGATCCTAAAATGTGATGACAGTAGGCACATTCCCGATCGGCGAATATCTGCAATCCGTTGAGTTCCGATGATGTCATTTTTCGGTCCGGAACCCGGATGATTTCACCGTAGGGCTTCGAGTTGGAGATGCCGATGATACTGAGATAAACGATTCCCGCCAGACAGGCGACACTTACGGCTATTGCCACCGGGCGGTCCCATGGGCTCTTTGAGGGCGATCGGCTTAAAAACGGCAAACAGAACAGCAGGGCCACTCCACAGGCGGGAATAACCAGGCTGCCGATGAGCTCCGATTTCCCGGAAAAAAAGGTCAGCAACTGAAACAACCACATGTAGTACCATTCCGGCCGGGGCAGATAATCCGGGTCGATGGTACCGGCGATGTCCTCCCTGGGAATATCTGCAGAAAAGGACAATATCAATATTATGGAAAACACGATGATAAATACAATGGAAGCCTTAAACAGGTGTTCGGGAAAGAATCGGTAGGATCCGCTGGGTTCGTCCGTGTTGATGTTTTCAGGGTGTGCCGAATCGTGCTCGCTGATACCGTGGATGCGGACAAGATAGATGTGAATCCCGATGCACATGGCTGTCAGCGCAGGCAATATGAGTGTGTGGATTGCATAGAAGCGAGTCAGCGTCAGGCCGGATACGGTTTCCCCTCCCAGTAACAATCTGGTGATAAACTTTCCAATAACGGGGATATCCCTTGGAATATTGGTTCCCACCACCGTTGCCCAATATGCCTTCTGGTCCCACGGCAACAGGTAGCCGGTGAATCCGAATCCGAGCGTCAACAGGAACAGACATACCCCGATCATCCAGGTGATTTCACGAGGCGGTTTAAACGCACCATAGAAAAAACAGGCCATCAGGTGGGTGAACACCAGGATCACCATGGCGCTTGCGCCCCAATGATGAATACCTCTTAAAAGTCGACCCATAAATACCTGTTCCATTATATAATCGACGGCTTTATATGCCAGATCCGGAGACGGGTTATAATACATGGCCAGAAGCATACCGGTGGCGGCTTCCACAGCAAACAAAAGCACGAGAATACTGCCCAGGGTGACGGTCCAGTTGAGGTTATCCGGAAGGGGTTTTTCCATAAACGGTTTGAGATATTCGGGCCAGCCCAAACGATCGCTTAGAAATAATCGTATTCGAGACACGCTAAACCACCTCCACGAATAAACCGCCATCCCGGATTTTGAATGCAAAACGGTCCAACGGGTTGGGCGGCGGCCCGTCTTTGACGCTACCGTCCGGGTTGAAGGCTCCGCCATGGCAGGCACAGAGGAAAAGCTGTTTCCCTTCGTCCCACCGCACCGTGCATCCCAGATGCGTGCAGCGGCTGCTGTATACAACCGTCTGATTGATATCGGGTTTCCGACAAACCATAATCGGTGTTGTTTTATTGCTGTTATAGAAACCGTCCCGAACGGTATACTGAATATTTGTCGTGCTGACTCGATCCAATGGAAAATCTTTCATCTCCCCTGCATGAATCCACTGTTTTGGCGTTTTTCTTAGCGCAGGGCCCACCGCAGCGGACGCAAGCACCCCACCCACCACCGCAGTTGTTACCGCTCCCAGACCATAGGTCATCTGCTTTAAAAACCGCCGCCGGGAGTTATCCTCGACATCTTCCGGTATTTCGGCATCGGGCCGGATTTTTTCTTGGGCAGGGGTTTTTTCTCTTTTCCGGAAAGCCTCGATACAGGCTTGTTTCTGAATGTATTTGATGGCACGGGTCGGGCTGATCTCTTTGGGGCAGACATCGGTGCAATTCAATTCGGTACGGCAGTTGTAGCAGCTTTCCAGGACTTTTGACATGCGCTGTTCATTGAGACCGTCTCGGCTGTCCGCCAGAAGCGTGAATGCGCGGTTTATTGCCGCCGGGCCGCAGTAAGCGTCGTGATAATTGACCATGCTGCAGGAAGATCCGCAGCAGCCGCAGGCGATGCATTCGGTTGACAAGCCGATATCCCGGCGCTCTTTTGAATCCGGTTTGATGATGGCCGGCTCTTCGGTTTCTTCCGCCGGATCGAAATAGGGCATGGCTTCCCTGTATTTTTCGAAAAAGGGGTCCATGTCCACAACCAGGTCTTTTACAACGGGAAAGTGATTAAGGGGGCGGATGGTGATCTCACCCTCCTTCAGGTCCGCAATTACTGTCTTACAGGCAAGGCGTTCCAAGCCGTTTATGACCATGGCGCAGGACCCGCACATGCTGACCCGGCAGGCGTAGCGAAAGGAAAGGCTCGGATCCTGTTCTTTTTGAATTCTTAAGAGAACATCCAGGATGGTGGTGAGGCGTTCATCCTCTATTTGGATTTCGAATGTGTCGTAATGCCCTTCATCATGGATACTCGGATCATAGCGGAAAACGGAAACGGTTTTGGTATGTTCATATTCGCGAGCCATAGGATGATAGGTTCCTTTGCTTCATAGGTGGTCAAATCACTTCATATCCAGCAAGAAAATCCAAAATCCAAAATCCAAATTCTAAAATCAATAGATTCCCGTCCAGATGATTGCGATCATCAGGATGCCGGTAGCCCCAAGGCCTGCTATCAGGGCTTTTTGGTATTTCACATTAACGATATTGAAATCCAACAGGATAACTCTCAGACCGAGTACTGCATGAAAGGTCACGAACATCAGCAGAAGAAATTGAATAATCGGTTTGTATGTCAACGTCAGATGCAATGCCAGAAAGAAGATTATGGCAAGTGCGGATATTCTCTGCCACAGCCATGCCCACATTCCGACCGGTGTGTTTTTCCAGCGATTCGGATCCTGTTCTCCCCATTTCAAGGGTTTTCTGTGTTCTAATATCGTGTCTTTTTCCATTTATAGACTCCTCGAACCTTATGTATATAAAATCCTAAATTTGGATGTATAGAAAGCGCAAGTTGAGCCATTTCGGCTTCGAAGATAATCCGATTCGCGGAC
>CAYSUA010000600.1:0-3918 GCA_964433795.1 uncultured Desulfobacteraceae bacterium
GTAATCGAACGTTTTACTCAAACTGAGATTTCGCAAATTGGTATCTCGTCGATCACACTGAGCGAACTTTTATATGGTGTTTCAAAAAGTTCAAAACCTGAACAAAATCAAATGGCTTTGACGCAGTTTATTGCACCACTGGAAATCTTGTCCTATGGCGATGAAGCCGCCCAATATTATGGCGACCTTAGAGCCCATTTAGAAAAACAGGGCACGCCTATTGGTTCTCTCGATATGCTGATCGCCGCCCATGCTCTTTCGATCGCCTGTACTCTGGTCACCAACAACGAAAAAGAATTTATTCGAATACCAAACTTAAAGATCGATAATTGGGCAAAATAACATTCCGCTTTTTCTGTTACCGCATCCTGTTATCAGAGTAGAACGCCCACAATGAGGGGCTTTTTAATGCGGAGCAAGGGAAGCCCGGGGTCTGACCCACGCTATCTTATTTAAATTACATCAGATATGCTCCAAAAATAGGCGTTATCATGGCTTAGCGGTACGTTTTCAGGGGAAAAACGGGCACTGTAAGCTGGCTGCTGCTCCCTGCATGTTCCGGAATCTCTCTTAGAGGGCTGTTTTCAACCCTAAAAAGTGGGTTCTAAGCATTATAAAAGGTATCCGAATAGAGACATTGTAGTGTGTTAACAACAGGTTACCGTGGTCATACCCCAGGCCTGTTTTTTTTTGCAAAATTCTTACTCTTTGCAACTCATGGAATCATTTGGTGCGCGACATGTCGGTTTTCCTTAAAACGGTATTTTTAGCGCTCAAAATGGCTGTTCAAGCCGTTATTCTGATACTGAATTCGGTTTTTTATACATTATTTCAGTCTGTTGTCTCGGCCCGACCCCCGCTCCTCAATTTAATTTCCAGGCCTTACCGGGATGGCTACCCATGACGGGAGAAAAACCATACACCATTATCTGGGACTTTGACGGTACGCTAATTCCTAACGACCCTTACGACAGCGAACAGTCGCTGATGATGTACAAGTTGTATGAAGCCGGGCCGAGCGTTTCCGTCTTCACCCATGCCCTGGCCAGATTTTTGATATATGCCGACCATAAGGAACGCCTGCGAAAGGTATTCAAGCGATTTTACATCCGTTTCATGACCGGGACTTCAGTCGATATATTTGATCCGGTGGGCCAGCGACTGGCCGCTAAAATCTCACAAGCGGACCGGCATGCTTTAAAGCAGCTGGCGAGTCTGGGACATCGCATGATCGTGCTGAGCTGTGGCACGGCAAATTTAAGCGAAAACACGTTGCAGAAAGCCGGTTTGGGGGGTTGCTTCGAGATCATTACCGGAAACCGGTTTGAGTCGGAGAACGGCAGAATCAGCACCATGACCATGCACATCCCCAACCCGCAGGACAAGGTCAGGTTTATTATCGGGCAACAGATTGAGCCCGGATGCTGCGTTGCCGTCGGGGATGGATATACTGATATACCCATGTTGGATTGGGTCAAAATTCCGGTATTGATCGACCGATCCGGCCGGAAGCAAATGAAGTATGCCGACAAAAATTACCACTTCGTGCGATCATTGCCCGAAATTTTAGGAATAATAAATTCAAGTTATTGCCCAGCCTGAAACAACCGCACTTCAATTTGTACGAAAAATATCATACGTAATTTACATAAAAAATACGGCGTGAAGATTTATGGATCATGAATGAATCCCGTGAGAAATCAATATGAATATATGCATCGGCGTCACTACGAACACGTCCTGCCCCCCCTTTCCTTACAGTCATAATGTCATTAAATTGTAAAAGAATGTCCCTTTTCTCTTACAACTATTTTCTTTAATGGTGCACTTTGGATCTGAATTCACCTGACGTGCTTACCCTTTTCCACACCCCATATGCCTGAAGGGCATTGAAGCTTTTGCCTGGGCAAGGCTTGCCGCGGCGAAGCCTGAAGCCTCGCGCGAAGACGGGTCTGCGGCTAAAATTTCTATTTTTTCCAAATTGATAGGCTTTGCAACCCTCCGAATCGCTTGGCACGCGACATGTCGGTTTTCCTTAAAACGGTATTTTTAGCACTCAAAATGGCTGTTTAAGCCGTTATTCTGATACTGAATTCAGCTTTTTATACATTATTTCAGTCTGTTGTTTCGGCCCGACCCCCATCCACACCCATGTCTCCACTACCGACGGCAAGCCCTTGTGGTGAGCAATAGCTGTCACATCCTGAACTGTGAATTGATCCTATTTCTTCGCGGGAGGCTTGTTCAGGCGAAATAAATGAGACATCGCCAGCTCTTCCTGAGTCATGATTTCCAGAAGCGCGGCCTTGCCCGAATCATTCGCCTCTTTGGCACGTTTTAGGGCCGGAATGATATCTTCGGGTTTTTCGACCCTCTCGGAATAGCCACCCAAGGCTTCGGCAAGCAAGCTGTAGTTTCCGGAGAGTTTATCAAGGCCGTATTTTTCAGAAGCAATGGGATTGATTCCTTTGAACATACCCAAGGTTCCATTGTTCATGACGATGGCAATAATGGGTATCTCCTCTCGGACAGCGGTTTCGAAATCCATGCCGACCATCCCGAACGCCCCGTCGCCCATGAAGGCGACACAGGTCTTTTCCGGTTGGGCAAGTTTGGCGCCCATGACGATACCGAGGGAGGCGCCCATGGTCGTCGACTTGCCCCAACCGATATAACCGCCGGGAGTGACCGATTGATAAAACGGCACCATATGGTCTCTAGGGGTGCCGGCATCGTGGGTTATAATGGTATTTTTTTCATCCAATGCTTTCATTAAATCGCCAATGATGCGATACGGGTTGATGGGTACTTGATCGGATGTCAGCTTCGGTTCCCATTCTTTCAACCAGGCATCCTTAAGCTTTTTAATGTCTTCGGCCAACGCTTCGTTTTTCGGTCTGCCATTTTCCCCTATCCGATCTTTTGCTGCTTCGATCATCTGGCGGAGCACCAGTTTGGCATCGCCGATAATCGCATGTTCGTTATGATACCCTTTATTGATATCGCGTTCGTCTATGGTGGACTGCATGATGATTTTGTTCTCGGGATCGGGGATGTGGCTGGTATAGATCTCCCGCATATTGCTTGAGCCGATGGCGAATACGGCATCGGCTTTTTCAAAATAGTTGAGCACCATATCGGGACGTGTTCGCGAACAGGGCCCTAGAGCGAGATAATGATTCTCGGGGAATGCGCTTTTCCCGCACAGAGAGGTGGTGACCGGAATTTGGGTCAACTCCGCAAATTCTTTTAGTTCATTCCAGGCTTCGGCAAAAAGCACACCGGTACCGGCTCTAATTACCGGGCATTTTGCTTCGAGCAGAGTCTTAACCACTTGTTCCACATCGTCAGGGTTCCCCTGACCCTTGTGTCCCTTCACCGGTTTGTAATAAAACATGGCATCATCAAAGTCTCCATGCATTACGTCCATGGGAAGTTCAAGGATCACGGGCCTGGGCCGACCGCTTCTGAGGTAACTAAAGGCAAGCCGCATCATCTCCGGCACACGATCGGGAAAGTTTACCGTATCCACCCACTTGGTTATATGCTGGTAATTGTCTCTTGCCGAAAAATTCGGCTCAAATCCTTGCTGACGACGCTGGTAACCTCCAGGCAGCACCAATATGGGGATGTTGTCGGCATATGCCTGGGCAATTCCCGGGAACGTATTTTCAATACCCGGTCCGAATTGCATGGAAGCAACGCCGGTGCGGTTACCGAAGGAAGCCACTGAATATCCGTAATTGCAGTTAATGGCAGCTCGCTCCATTCGGAACTTGATGAATCGAATGCCTTCGGTGGCGCAGTAATCATGAAGTGGGTTCATTGGGAATCCGGCTATAAAATCAACACCTTCCATTTTTAATATTTTCGCGACAGCTTCTCCACCTTTCATCTGGTTTTCCTCCTTAATTTAAG
>CAYSUA010000601.1:0-3914 GCA_964433795.1 uncultured Desulfobacteraceae bacterium
GAGGACATAATCGATGAATAAACTTACTATAGAAGATTTGGAGCTTAATGGAAAACGGGTTCTGATGCGGGTGGATTTTAATGTCCCGTTAGAAAACGGCAAGGTTTCCAATGATAATCGGATCCAAGCCGCTCTTCCCACAATTAAACATATCGTGGAAAAAGGCGGGAGATTAATTCTCATGTCCCACCTGGGGAGGCCCAAAGGGGAACGGGTGCCCGAGATGTCGCTGAAGCCCTGCGTGCCGGTGTTGAGCGCATTGCTGGGGAAGGCCGTGGATTTCGTGGAGGATTGCATTGGTGCGGAAGTGGAAGCTGCTGTGGCGAAGTTAAGTGATGGGGATGTCCTCCTATTAGAGAATTTGCGGTACTATGGGGAAGAGACGGATAATGATCCGGATTTTTCGGCTAAACTTGCCAAGCTTGGCGATATATATATGAATGATGCATTCGGTACCGCACATCGGGCCCATGCTTCTACTGTGGGTGTAACCGAACATTTTAATCAATGTGCAGCTGGTTATCTCATGCAGAGAGAGTTGGACTTTATCGGAGGCGTTTTGGAAAATCCTGAGCGGCCCTTTGTGGCGATTTTGGGGGGCGCCAAAATATCCGGTAAAATCGATGTCATTTCCAATCTGCTCCCCAAGGTCGATCAAATCATTATCGGTGGCGGCATGGCATATACGTTTTTTAAGGCAAGGGGATTTGAAATCGGAAATTCCCTGCTGGAAAAAGATAAGGTGGAATTCGCCGGAGATTTACTGAATCAGGGTGGCCATAAGATCGTGCTTCCCGTCGATTGTATGGTCTCGGATGTTTTTGATTTCACCGCCCGGAAGGTGGGTGTGCTGAAAGAAGTACCCGCCGATGGGATCCCTGAAGGGTTCGAGGGATTGGATATCGGTTCGGAAACCGTAAAACGGTTTAAGGAAATCCTCCTAAATGCCAAAACCATTGTATGGAATGGTCCCATGGGTGTTTTTGAAATCGATGAAACCGCAAAAGGGACCTATGCCATCGCCGGCACCCTGGCTGATGTCACTGCATCAGGTGCAACCACCGTGATCGGGGGCGGAGATTCGGCGTCGGCTATAAACAAAGCTGGGGTTGCGGATAAAGTATCCCATGTATCCACGGGCGGGGGCGCTTCCCTGGAGTTTATGGAAGGTAAGATATTACCGGGGGTGGCGGCGCTGACAGAAAAGAAGAGCGAATGAAAATAGCCCCTGTTCAAAGGCGATTGAATCGCCTTTGAACAGGAGTTCTAATCGATATCATCAATCGCCTTTTCCCTCATAATTGATCGGTTCTCCCCACCACCCTTGAAGAGCAGACATCTTTGCATCTTCCCGGGTCGGCTTTTTAAAGCCTGCCCAGCTGAACTTCAAATGGCTGAAGTTTTTGTAGTGGGCATCATGGCTGCGGAATTCCGCCTTTTGAGCTGCGGTTCCACAACCGATAAGAAATGCGATCAGAATTAATAACAAGCCGATTTTTTTCATAAAATCCTCCTTCTGCTACATTCGGTTATCAAATAGGACCATGTCTCAACACTGTCGGGGTAGGAAAAATATGTTAGAATTAATTATAATTACGAAATTTAATATGTAAATGCAACATCTTGGGTCATTTTTATGTGTTTTTTTTCTGTCTCGGCTTTATAATACGGAGACAGGTATTGTCGGCTTTTGGATGGAACCGTATAACTAAATGTTATAATTGATCTTTCAAGGTTTCTCTGATATTCTTTCAAACGTCGTGTGATCACAACAAGTATTTTGAAGCGATTTGAAAATGGATTGAGGTTGAAGTATGAGGGGAATTTTTTCCGTATTGAGCTGCTTTCTAGTTATGGTTTTGTTTTCTGCTTGCGTATCCACCTCTTCGAAACAATCGGGCTTTTTAGATAATTATTCGAAGCTGGAACCTGTTCCTGATGCCGAGGGACTGTTCATCTATGAGAATCCTCAAAAGAGAATTGATCAATACGATGCCTTTAAGCTCGATCCCATTCTGGTTTATTTTCATCCGGAGGCAGCAAACCATTCGGTGAGCCCGGAAAAACTGATGGAAGTATTTGAGTATTTCCGCAGCCAGATCCTCCAATCTTTTCAGGGGCGTTACCGAATCGTACCCATTGCAGGTCCGGATGTGTGTACCATTCGTATTGCCGTCACCGGTGTGATTCCCGAAAAACCGAAGATGATTACAACTAAAAGCACCGAAGCCTTCGGCCTATCGGATGCCGGCTTGGAAGTAAAATTTCAAGACTCCAGGACCGGAGTAAATGTCTTTACCCTCTGGGATACCCGGCGGCAAGGTGAATACAAAAGAATGGATGTTAAGGCGGCCATGCGCCATGCAGAAGAGACGATCCGGAATTGGACAAAGACGATGATGGATTATATGGGCAAGGCGTATGCGAAAAAGCCGGAGAAGAAGAATATCAAATAAAAGTCTATCATTCAGAAATGAACATACATTATATACAGCAATTTAAAACGTTTGTGAAAAGAGATATCTGGCGAATCCGGGAAGAAGAATATCCTCCGGGCAAGCGGATTTTGTATCGATCCCTTAAAATAGTCCTATTAACGCTTCAAGGGTTTACCCAAGACCGGATTCAACTCCGGGCATCTGCATTGACTTTCTATTCACTTCTTTCCATTGCTCCTGTACTGGCTTTGGGCTTCGGTATCGCCAAAGGTTTCGGGTTTGATAAGGATTTGGAAGGCTTTCTTTTTGAAAAACTGGAGGGTCAAGAACAGGTAGCTACACAGGTGGTGGAATTTTCCCGAGCCCTTCTTGAAAATGTCAAAGGCGGTCTCATGGCCGGTATCGGTGTTCTCGTTCTCTTTTACACGGTAATAAAAATTCTATCCCACATCGAAAGCGCGTTCAATGATATATGGTATATTGATGGATCGAGAAGTTTAGGGAGGAAAATTACCGATTATTTTTCATTGATGTTGATATGTCCTTTATTTTTTTTGATGTCCAGTGGATTAACTGTATTAATCACCAGTAGCGCAAAACTTGCAGTTGAGAGGGTGTGGCTTTTAGAAGCGGTCAGCCCTGCCATATTTCTACTCCTGAAGCTTCTTCCGTTCTGTTTGCTCTGGTTTCTATTCACCTTTCTGTATATCTTTATTCCCAACACGAAGGTTCATTTAAGTTCGGGTATTCTGGCCGGTATCCTTGCAGGCACCTCACATCAAATGTTTCAAAGGGTGTATATCGGTTTTCAGGTGGGGGTTTCAAAATACAATGCGATCTACGGGAGTTTTGCCGCCATACCGCTTTTTTTTATATGGATGCAATTGAGCTGGTTAATCGTTCTTCTCGGCGCCAAAGTCGCTTTTGCATATCAGAACGCGGATACCCCTCCCTTTGAAAACGAGACCCTTAAGGTGCGCAATACCGACAGGCGACTCTTATCGCTTCGAATAGCCCATTTTTTGATTAAACGGTTCAGCGGTGAAAAAGCAGCCTGGGCTTCAATTGAAATATCTCGGGAACTGGGGATTCCGTTTCACTTCATAACAATGTCTCTTGAGGAACTTGAGGAAGCAGGGATTTTATCTCGTATCGATTCGGACGGCTGGGGGAACCCGGTATACCAACCGGCCCGGGATCCGAGTGTTCTGACCATCAAACATGTAATGGATGCTTTGGATCAGAATGGAAGCGATTATCCATTTGATACCGGTTCTGAAACCGTGCAACAGCTTTCGGAAAGCCTGAACATGTTTAATGAACTGATCGAAAAATCGTCTGCCAACAAGCTCCTAAAAAATATCTAAACACCTGTGGCGCATTCGTTGTTATTGTTAATTTTTTGCATTTTAGACTTGAACCTATACAGAAGCGCCATTTTTTAAATCTCAAATTATAAGCACCAAATCACAAACA
>CAYSUA010000602.1:0-3908 GCA_964433795.1 uncultured Desulfobacteraceae bacterium
AACGTTTGTACCAAACTCGGCGACGTCAAAGGGAAGATCCTGGCCCCCCGCGAGTACGGTTTCCAGCATGATCGCAGGATCGCCAATGAATGTATTCCCGGTCCAGAGGCTGTAGCGGAGATCATCGGCGCCATTTTTTGTCAGGAGAATGATCTTTTCCGTATTTACAATAGGTTGGAGTCGGACGACCTCAACTTGGCTCTCAAGATCTGGACCGACCTGCTTCGTACCGGCGCTCAGCGCCGTACCTTTTTGCCACACAAAATAATATACATTTTTACTCCACTCTGCCCACGCAATCACAACATCTTCACCCGAATGTTCCCATGCCACATCAAGAACCTGGCCCGAATTATAAGCCAAATCCGTACTGATCTCCAGGGAATCGCTCCAGGCGCTGCCGTCCCAAACCGCTACATTCAGGTCCTTGGACGCGTCCACCGCGATAACCACGATATAGTCGCTGGTCGGGTCCGCGGCCGCACGGATTACTTGGGGGTCATCACCGAAATTGGGAAGCTGGTCGGCGGAACTCAGCGATGCCCCATTCCACAAGGCGTAATAAATCTGATCACTACCGCTATGCCCCCAAAGAATCAGGGCATCACCGGACTGCTGCTCATAAACAACTGCAGCACTTCCATAACCGGTTGTCTCCATGCCTGTCTCAGGCTCGCCATGATCGTAAAACGCGTCACCATCCCATTGAACCACTTTCAGATCACTGCCCCATTGAACCAGGGCAATCATGATCTCATCGCTATTGGGATTGGAAGCCATATCGATGTAGTAAAGGCTGCTGGTAGGATTTAAGTTTGCATCTTCTAGAGCAGTGGCAGATGCCCAGGCAGTTCCGTTCCAGATGTTGTAACGTACGTCACCAGAGCCATAGCGACCCACCACCAGGGCGTCTTCCGACTGACTCTCATAGGCAATATCCAGGTCGTGATACGAATTGCTTGAGCCCGTTGTAAATTCGTGTAAATTACCCCAGGAAGTGCCGTCCCAGACGGTAAAATTAATGTCGTCATCCGCATCGAGGGTACCCATGATCATCTCTGTTTTTTGCGGAGCTCCCTTCAGCACCATCCATGTGACCGTATCCGACCCTATGTCCACGGTGTCGGCCGCATCAACCCAGGTGGCGCCGAGGAGTCGCCTGTATTCGGGTATCAGATCATACGCCCTGCCATAGGTGGTGATGATGTTGTAAGGTTTGAGATACTGGACGTAGCTCTGCTTCGAGACGACATCACCCACAGCCCCCACGGTTGCTACAGTCGCAAAGGTTGTCAAGGTTGGTATTCGAACCTTGTAGCCGTACCGGTTGTTTCCTGAGTCGTGCATGTAATAGACGGTTTCGGATGCGGGGAACCCCGGATCGTTGAGCAGCCGCCAAAGCGCGTGGTTGGCCGCAGACCGGGCAAGATAATGGGCCTGCATGGCAGCGCCCCGGGTTTCAGTGGCAGCGGTTCCGATGCCGACTTTATTGAGAAAGGCGACGCTCAGTGCACTGATCATCGCCAGAAGCAAAAGAATCCAGATAAAGGCCAGGCCTCTGTCATTTCTAATGCCCCGTATGGTGTAAAACCGTATCATTGGATCGCCTTCACTTTACCCGTTTTCCGATTCTCTGGTACGTATTTTCGAGATACACACGCTCTGAAAATGTGACGATCTCACCATCATCTCCGGTGAGTGAAAGGGTGATGAGCACTCTATCCGGCGCTTCAAAGTCTGCCTCAAAAGCGCTGACGCGTGTCGACAGGTCGACGGTCTGGCTTAAATGCGGTACCGATCTTGTCAGGGTATCGGTGCCGCTGTCGAACAGATAAACCACGGCATTGAGCGGGTCCTCATTCTTATCACCATCCTCATCATCGTCTTCAGGATTTTCAGTATCAAAAGACCCATTCCCGTCATCATCAATGCCCGCTATCCCTGGTTCGTTATCGCTGTTGGCATCAAAATTAACATCCTCATCGATATTCCCATCACCATCGTTGTCCACACCATCTAAGGGGTCGTCATTAGCGGAGCCGTCCTCATCGTTATCAGTGCTTACCCCTTCATCCGTCACACCGTCGCCATCATCATCTACTGATACGATGCCCGCTTTATTATCTGAATTCATATCAGCGCCCGGGTCTTCGTCGATTCTCGGAAAAAGCGCGTCATTAAAGTAGTTGTCGCCGTCGTCGTTATAGAATCCGGAGACGGCCAGGATATCTCTTGTGGTATCGTGATTGTTGGGGATTAATAAGAAGGTACAGCGCCTCACCTCGTCGGTCATGCGCTCCATGATCATGAGACCTTCCTGGTAGAGTCCGTAGCGGGCGTTACCAGAATCGTGGCCGGTGAGGGTTGCGGAAAGAAGAGCGCCGGTCCCGGCGGCGATGATCCCGAAAATCGCGATAGCGACGAGCAATTCGACAAGGCTAAACCCCTTCTGGTTCATTCTTATCATGATATCTTGCCCATCAGATTTTCATGATCCGCGATGATAGTGGTCAGTGAACGAGCTAGCATGCCGGATACGGAAACCGTGATACTTTTAGCGCTTGATTCGGTTATGCTGTCTGCATTTAAATCCACGGCGACAACAGTCCAGTTTATGGTGTAAGTGGTTCCATTGATGGTGACATCCTCCGATCCACTGCTGAGCAAATCGAAATCGGTACCGATGAGCACCTCCATCCGGCTCCGGAGAAGACCGTCTAAAAGCATCCGGTCTGCCTGGTAATCCAAAGATTGTTGTCCCGAGAAGTAAACGGTTGAAGCGGCCGCACCCAGCAACCCCAAAAACGCCACGGTCAACATCACCTCAACAAGCGTAAAACCGTTCGGATTTCTATTTTGGATTGACTTTTTCAATTCCTCAACCGCTCGATGTTATGCTTCCGGTCGATGCGTCCACCGTCAGGGTTCTCTGACTACTCCCAAGGGACAGCGTAACCGTTCCGGCATCTGATGGGAGCCCAAGGGCATCAAACGTTACAAAATTATTTCCACCGAAATCCACGGCGGTAATGTCAACACCATCGAATCGATCCTCATCGGCAAAGTCGATGGAATAGTCGGCGCCACGGTTGAATGGATGCGCCATGTTCGCAAAGGCGCCGCTGTCAACATCGTTTTCCGGCATCTCCGTCGCGCCACTAAATATATCACCCGTAATATTGAACCGCTCGAGAAGAATCGTATCCGCAGTATCGTCAATGGTCACACGGGACTCAGCACCGGATGTCATGGCAGAGAGTTGTGCGTACTGGATGGCGACGACAACCTCGCTGGCGGCTTCGGAGATTTTCGATACTTCCAAGCCCGATTGGATCGTTGGCAAAGCTTGGGATGCGATAATTCCCAGGATCAACAGAACGATAAGGATTTCGACTAAAGTGAAACCCTTTGGGAAGTGATGATTTGTCTTCAAAGACAATACCGGATATCCTTTTTTTCTTTTTGCCACGAAGACACGAAGAATAATCTAAAATCCTTAAACCCTGAACATCTGAACTCTGAACCCGTGAACGGTTTCTAATATCTTTGTGTCTTTGTGTCTTAGTGGCAACTCATGTCGCAATTATTATGCCAGGAGCAGCATTAAAAATACTGGTGTTATTTCAATAAGATAAAGCTGTCTAAGTGGGCTTGCCTTGAGATTTTCAATGAATCGGGAATTGTTTATGGCAGGCTTTTGTCATGATTTTGACAAAGGGGCATTTATTACGATTAAGGGCTTGCAAAAAAATGAACATCGAACATCCAACGTCCAACATCGAATGTTGAATGGAAAAAGATGAAGAAACAGAAATAATAATTCAAGGTTTGACATCGGATTTTTAAGAATAAATCAGTAAATTCCGGTTAAGTTTTTGCATATGAGTACAGTGGTTTTTGTTCTTTGA
>CAYSUA010000603.1:0-3899 GCA_964433795.1 uncultured Desulfobacteraceae bacterium
TACAATTTTTTTAACGCCTAATAATCAGGCCTTTTTCGGACAGAAACTAGTTATGCAGCCGGATAGTACTGCCCCTAAAATAATGAGCACAATAATTCCGGATCGAGAAAAAATGGATTTCATTTTTGTCACCTCCGCCTGGGGCCGCCTTTACCCCGGATCAATACTTCCGGGTGTCTTTCTAGATATTCCGCCCAGATACGAATAGACCGGGCCGCTGCTGACAGCTCTTTGAGCATGCTGTTGACCAGGTAACGATCTTGCGAATCCTTGTCCGTAATTGATCGAATATTGTCAATTGCACGTTCCGCCTTTGAAATGGCCGGTTTTGCCGCCACCATGGCTTCCCGAAACGCATCGGCAGCACTGATAAAGCTCTTGGTCAATTCAGCGGGCTTTCCGTGTTCCAGGGACAGTGCCTTCTCCCCCTGCTTGAACATCTTTCGGGAAGCGACAATTGCCGAATTTGCGTTTTTAGCCAACGGGTCGATCTGTTTATCGACATCCCGCACCAGTTTCCGGGTATCTTGAATGGTGTCGGTCAAGCCGGTTCCAATGGGATCGATATGCCGATCGGCATTCTGTATGAGTTTCCGGGCATCAATCACTGCCAGCTTGGCTTCATGGATGGTTGCCGTGATATCCGGATCGTTTACGATTTTTTCGATTCCGGCAAGAGATCTCGAAATTTTCTTAAAAACGTCCCGAAGCGGAAGCTCTGCTAAGGTCTCTTTAAGCTTTTCCAACTCGGACGGAATCGTCGGAATTTCCGGATACTCCGATGGTAAACCGCTCAACCTCGGTTTTGAGTCCGGATGGTAGTCGATGTTGATCTGCAATTGACCCGTCACCATGCTTTGAAGCTGCAACTGCGCTCTTAAACCGTGCTCAATGAGCCTGGGCATTGCCATTCGGGGATCCACTCTCTTCCCCTTTATGAGGTGTATTTTCTCACGAAAAATTTCTATAATCACGGGAATTCGGCTTTCAAGGGTGTCGGAATCCGCATGAATTCTAATATCCTTAACAGAGCCGATTTTCACGCCCCGAAAGACCACCGGAGCCCCTATGTTTAGGCCCGTAACCGATCCTGTAAAATACATCACATATGCCTGCCGTTCGGAAAAAAACTTACCGCCGCCGAAAATGACCACACCGGCCGCTGCCATTGCCACGGCAATCACCACAAAAGCACCAATAACCGTTTTATTCGCCTGTTTGCTCATATCCTATAATTCTCTATTGCTCATCTTTTATATCAGCCGCGGACAATCACAGACCTCTCTCTCGCCCATGCTTGCATCCCGCTGTGCGGGGCTCCCTATGGTCGTTCGAGCTCTCAGAGAACACAGAGAGATATAAAGATTGTTCTGATTTCTTGAGAAGGAGAAATCAGAACAAATACTCAGCCCGCCTGCGGCGGTATATTAATTATCAATTTGCCCACCACGCTAATGTTCCTCCCGCATCAGCGGGATGGCAGCTTGAGCTGAATCCCCCTCTCAGGGATTCAGCTCAAAAACTCTGAGTCCTCCGCGAGCTCTGTGAGAGATAATTATTCTCATAACGTATGCAACCATCTGCGCCTGCCCTGTTAAATTCGCAGACTATTTAACAGGGCGAATCTGCGACTAATAAATAATTTCAACTACCGTGAATCAAAAATCACAAATCGAAAATATCAAGCCTTGTTTTCTACCCCGCGAGTCAAGAAACTATGAACCCTCGGATCTTCGGATTCGGCAAGCAGCTGATTGGGATCTCCTTGGGCGATCTGGGTGCGGGTTTCCGGATCCAGAAAAACCGAGTTGTTTCCGATGGCAAAAATACTTGCCAGCTCGTGGGTGACCACCACCACCGTAGCCCCCAGGCTTTCCCGCAATTCTAGAATCAGGTCGTCCAGACGATGGGCACTGATGGGATCCAATCCGGCAGACGGTTCATCGAAAAAAAGCACTTCCGGATCCATGGCCATGGCGCGGGCCAGGCCGGCCCGTTTCCGCATCCCGCCGCTGATCTCCGATGGATAGAAATTTTCAAACCCGGCCAGACCCACCAGCGACAGTTTGAACGAAACGATTTCCCTGATTTCTCCGGTATTCAGCTTCGTGTACTGTTCCAGCGGTAACGCCACGTTTTCAGCCAGAGTCATGGAACTCCAAAGGGCGCCGCTCTGATAGAGGACCCCGAAGCTCCTCATGATTTGGTCCTGTTCTACCGGACCGGCTTCCCAGAAGCTGGTATCTCGGTAAAATACCTCTCCTTTGGCAGGCGACTTCAGACCGATCATGTGCCGGAGCAATGTGCTTTTCCCGCATCCGCTGCCGCCCATGATGATAAAGACATCCCCGCGCTCTACGGTAAAGTTGAGATCCCGCATCACCACAAAATCACCGTAGGCCATGGTGAGATCCCTTACGAAAATGTGCGCTTCTTTCTGATTCATCGGTTTGTTTACACCGATATTATTAAATGCGGTTATGCACAAAGCCCAAGTTGCATGCAGGAATAGGCTTTGGAGGTGAGCCGATTCGTGCGCGTGTGACTGTCTGAGTGTCCGCGAATCGGGTTATCTTCGAAGCCGCAGGGGCTTGGCTTGAGGCTTCTGCATAACCGGATTATTAAATACCGATCACATTACATATTACCGTAATAATTGCCGTTGCGACAATGATGGCAATAATGCCGGTTACCACGGCTGATGTCGTGGCTTCACCCACTGCTGAAGCGCTTCTGCCGCACTGCATGCCCCGAAGACATCCGGCCAACGCCACCAGCACCCCGAAAACCGCACCGTGAAAAAGCCCGATCCAGAGATCATTCAATCGAACGGCTTGTGTGGTCTGGTGGTAGTATTCCATCACATTCAGATCGAGCATGCCCACGCCGACAATCAATCCGCCCAAAATACCCATCAAATTCGCATACAGGCAAAGCAGCGGCATCATCAGCACCAGTGCCAGCATCCGCGGGAGCACCAAAAACTCCATGGGTGAAACCCCAAGGGTTGTCAGTGCATCCAGTTCTTCATTGACCTGCATGGTGCCCAGCTGAGCCGCAAATGAAGCTCCCGTGCGACCGGCCATGATGATGCCGGTCATTACGGCTCCCATTACCCGGACCATGGCAATTCCCACCAGGTTTGCCACATAGATCTGGGCGCCGAACATCATCAACTGCACCGCACCCACAAAAGCTAAAATCAGGCCAACGAGCAGACTGATAAGGGATACGATGGGAAGAGCCTGTGCCCCGCACTCCTGGATGACCAGGAGCATATCGGATCTGCGGAAATTGGCTTTGCCCATCAGCAGTTTGAGAAGTGCGAAAAAGGCTTCTCCGATAAAAGCCAGCATTTCTCCACCCGAATGAAAGAAACTTACGGTATTCTCCCCCACTTGGGCAAAAAAACCCTTACGGACCTGTTCCTTGCCGGTATCCTTTTTTTCCGGAACGGCGGTTGCCAGTGCGATCAGCCTCTGGGCGCCCTGAGGCAATCCTTTTTTGGAGATCCGGATTTGCTTTTCTTTACACTGATTGATCACCTTGATCAAAAAGGTCAGCAGGCTGGAATCCCAATTTGTAAGCTTCCTTGCATCAAACGCGATCCCTTGCAGCCGAGGTTGGCTTTCAAGCTCCTCAAAAACGACCCCTTCTGAGGGAACCGTCTCCCCCATGGACCAGCTGCCTACCAGCCGAACAATCAAAATCCCCTTTTCATGGAGACTCAGGCTGAGTTGGGCAGGTATGGAATCTCCGCCTTCGGGGGTTTTGTTTTGATTATCTTTCCGCTTCATTCATTAATATGTCACTTAGCGTCCATCCACAAAAAAAATGGGGGCGGAAATGTGTCCAATTCAGAAATGAGCAATTTTTTCACTGAGCAAGGCCGCACAAGG
>CAYSUA010000604.1:0-3886 GCA_964433795.1 uncultured Desulfobacteraceae bacterium
GACTGCACCGGCCCAAACCATTATCGTCGACTCACCGCTTTACTCCATAAGAGTTTCAGAAAAAGGCGCTGTATTTGATAGTTATGTATTGAAACAGTATCGGGAAGAGGCCGACGAGAATTCGCCGCCTAAAGAATTGGTTTCTGAGGGATTAACATCCGGAACTTTACGTCTTGGATTTTCCAATAACAGCCTGCCCGGACTGAACAACGCGGTGTTTTCTTCTATTTATGAATTCGAAAAACTGGTGGTTGCCGATAATGACAAAAGCCTTTCATTTCAATGGCAAGCACCCAATGGGGTGGTTATCGAAAAAACGTTTTATTTTTCTCCGGACAGCTATTTTGTGCGCCATGTGGTGACGGTCAAAAACGGGTCCGATCAATCCATCGAGGACGGCCTTACCCTTTCGCTAATGAATATTCTGCCCAACAAGACCACACGATTCGGATTTGAAGGACCCAGCGCTCTGATCGATAAGAGCGTGGAAGAGGTCCCACCCAAGGATATAGCGGAAAAAAGCCTATTGTCCGGAACACTCCAATGGATGGCCGTACAAGACCGATATTTCATTTCCAGCATTATTCCCAACACTCCGGTTCGGGCGAGTATGAAATTGTTTCTGGACCAGAACAATGTTCTTAAGGCAGACTATGTTCAACCGGCTACTATCCATCCGGGGACCCAGCAAACATTCGAATACGGTCTCTACTTTGGACCCAAGAATGTTCAAGTCTTGAAATCAGTGGGCAACAACCTGGATAAAGCCATTGATTTCGGCTGGTTCGATTTTATCGCGAAACCGTGTCTGTGGTTGATGAATTTCTTCTATGGTTTCATTCCGAACTATGGAGTGGCCATTATTATCTTGACGATATTGGTCAAGGCCATCCTTTTTCCTCTTGGAACCAAAAGCTATAAGTCCATGAATGAGATGAAAAAGCTGCAGCCCATTATGGCCGAGATCCGGGAGAAACATAAAGGGGACAAGAAGAAGATGAACGAGGAGATCATGGGATTGTACAAAACTTATAAAATCAATCCCATGGGCGGTTGCCTCCCCATGGTTGCTCAAATACCGGTTTTTTTCGCTTTGTACAGAATGCTGTATCAATCCATTGAGCTGAGGCATGCACCCTTTTTCGGATGGATCAACGATCTGTCTGCACCGGATCGTCTTTTCAGGTTCGATTTTTCGATTCCGTTTATGGAGCCACCTTTCGGAATCCCGGTGTTAACCCTTGTTATGGGGGCAACCATGCTATTGCAGCAAAAGATGACACCTTCACCGGGCGATCCCAACCAAGCAAGGATGATGATGCTTATGCCCGTTGTTTTTACCTTTATTTTCATCAATTTTTCATCCGGACTGGTGCTCTATTGGTTGATCAATAATGTTTTATCCATATCTCAGCAGTATTATATTACTAGAAAGCTCTCATAACGAGGACGCTTAGCGTTAAACCCGTTTATTTATAAACATACGACCATATGAGCAGGTCACACATGCATTCAAAACGGAACGGATAAAAACGGGTTCAGCAAATCTGATGGTATTGGAGGTTTTTCATGACGCACGACTTGGAATTTGAAGGGAAAAATGTTGAACAGGCGGCCGAAGAAGCCAGCAATGAACTAAACATAATAAAGGAAGATTTAAAATTTGATGTGTTATCCTACGGATCGACCGGGATTTTCGGTCTGGTCGGGTCAAAAAAGGCAAGGATTCGGGTAAATCTTCCGAAAGATTTTGATTCGAAAAAGGAACGCTCTTTTAATCGAGAAATGCTCGAAAAAGAGCTTGATATAGATTTTTCCATTCTCGACGGGGGGGATACCGCATCCTCTTCCAGTGAAAAACCGGAGACAGCTGAAGCAATCGATTTGTGCCAAGATGTTTTGCAGAGAATCATCGATACCATAACCACCGATGCCAAGGTTAAAGTGATAAGGGAGAGCGATCACATCTTGTTTGATGTGAAAGGCGGTAACGCGGGGGTTCTCATCGGTAAGAGAGGACAAACCCTTGAAGCGATTCAGTATCTTATAGAAAAAATCGCCAACAAGAAAAATGGCGAGAGGATTCGTGTTCAAGTCGATGTCGAAGGCTATTTAAAAACGCGTCGGACTAATCTTGAGCGCCTTGCTTCCCGGCTTGCCGATAAAGCCGTTCGTTCGGGTAAGCCCATGACCATCGACCAGATGAATGCCCATGATCGACGAATCGTACATCTATCATTAAAGGATGCGGAAGAGGTTCGAACCCAAAGCCTTGGAAACGGCGCCTATCGGAAGCTGATGATTATTCCACTGAAAAAAAGACAGCAAAGTCAAGAGAATTAAGAAACAACGGTTCTATTGTAATTAACAGAGAAGATGACCCATTCAACCATCGCCGCCCTTGCCACCCCCGGAGGCAAAGGCGGTATCGGAATAATAAAAGTATCCGGGAAGAATGCAATTCCCATTGCCGGCCGGATATTCCGGAAAGCCGGAAAGGAAGAGTTCGGCTGCGGCAACCGGCTAGAATCCCATAAACTATATTACGGTCACATTCTCGATCCCGGTTCCGGTGGAGTCATCGACGAGGTGCTTTTATCCGTGATGAAGGCACCCAATAGCTATACCCGGGAAGATGTGGTGGAGATAAACGCCCATTCCGGTCATGCGGTGATGGCCGGCATTTTGAAAATCGTTCTGGAATCCGGGGCAACACTTGCGGAACCCGGCGAGTTTACAAAAAGAGCTTTTTTAAACGGACGGATCGATCTTACCCAGGCCGAAGCCATTATCGATACAATAAATGCGCAGACCCATAGATCGCTTGAAATTGCCAGTTCTCAAATAGCGGGCGAGCTTCGAAGAAAGATCGAAACAATCCGAGACAGGATATTCGGGATTCTTACCGAGGCCGAAGCGGTTATCGATTTTCCGGACGATGTGAGCAATTTGTTTATCCCGCCATCTGTTAAATCCGTATTGAACGAGGAAATCCTCCCTCCTGTCGAGTCCATGTTACAACAATACCAAAACGGCCACGTATTTCGGGAAGGGATCAAAATGGCGGTTGTGGGAAAACCCAATGTCGGCAAATCGAGCCTGATGAATGCGTTGGTCCAAAAAGAGAGGGTGATTGTCACGTCTTTGCCGGGCACCACCCGCGATCTTATTGAGGAGACGCTCGACATTCACGGCATCCCCATTACAGTGACCGATACGGCGGGACTACATCATACCGAAGATCCCATAGAGGTCATCGGAATTCAAAAAACAAAAGACTATATAGAGAACGTCGATCTCGTTCTTTTTATGATAGACGGCAGCGAATCGTTAAGCGATCCGGATTTTCAGATTTATGAGACTATTCGAAATCGCCGTTCGATCCTTGTTGTCAATAAAGTCGACTTGATGAAAAATGAAATTGACTATGATGTTCCGCCATCCTGGGTCATGCCGAACATTACGATTTCGGCATTATACGGCACAAGAATCCAATCGCTAAAGGACCTGATTACCCGGGAAACGGTCGGTAACGGATTGGTGGATAACGGCAGCCGAATCGTTCCCAACCTGCGGCACAAACTCGCCCTGGAGGAGTGTTTAAAAGCTATTAAATCCGCCCTTCAGGGGTTAAACGACAATCTTCCGGTAGAAGTTATCGTCATCGATCTTAAAGAAGCTGCCGACAAATTGGGAGAAATCATCGGTGCAATCGCTCCTCAAGATCTGTTGGATGAGATTTTCAAGCGATTTTGCATCGGTAAATAATAGTACTTGGTTATCGACAAAAGCTAAGTGACTGACCAGGCTTTGGAGGTGAGCCGAATCGGGGTTACGCACCCTTATGCGCGAGTTTCACACGCCCGCGAAGCGGGTTATCTTCAAA
>CAYSUA010000605.1:0-3885 GCA_964433795.1 uncultured Desulfobacteraceae bacterium
TATTATTCCGTTTATTGAAGGAGACGGCATCGGGCCCGATGTGTGGACTGCCACCCGGAAAGTTATTGATGCGGCGGTTGAGGCAGCCCACGGCGGGATAAAAAAGATAGCCTGGATCGAGGTCTATGCCGGAGAAAAGGGCCATGAGCGAACCGGGGAATGGCTTCCTGAAGAGACACTAGAGACCATACGGGAGCATCGGGTGGCCATCAAAGGTCCCATGACGACTCCCGTGGGAGGGGGTATTCGGAGCTTAAATGTTGCCATCCGGCATAAGCTCAATCTTTATGCCTGCATCCGTCCCATCAAATACATCGATCTCGTGCCCAGCCCCATGAAACACCCGGAAAAGGTCGATATGGTTGTGTTTCGGGAGAACATGGAAGATGTGTATGCGGGAATCGAATGGGAACGTGGAACCCCGGAAGTTGCGCAGGTCATCCGTTTCCTTCAATCCGAAATGGGAGTTTCGATTCCTGAAGATGCAGGTATCGGAATTAAACCGATTTCCGAGAAGAAAACCAAACAACTGGTGGCAAAAGCCATCGCCTATGCCGTAGACAATAAGATGCCCACAGTCACCCTGATGCATAAGGGCAATATCATGAAATTCACCGAAGCGGCCTTTCGAAACTGGGGGTATGAGGTGGCTGAAGAACGATTTGGTGATCAGACCATAACCGAAGCAGAATTGTTTGATAAATATCAGGGAGTACAACCCCATGGGAAAGTCGTGATCAAAGACCGCATTGCGGATGTTATGTTTCAGATGGTACTCCTGCGCCCTGACGAGTTCCATGTCATTGCCACGCCTAATCTGAACGGAGATTATATTTCCGATGCCTTGGCCGCACAGGTTGGGGGTCTTGGGATGGCGCCCGGGGCAAATATCGGGGATGACTGTGCGGTGTTTGAAGCCACACATGGATCCGCCCCAAAGTATGCGGGCCTCGATAAGGTCAATCCGAGTTCTCTGATTTTATCCGGTGCAATGATGCTCGAACATCTGGGTTGGAAAGAAGCCTCACAATCGGTCTGGGAAGCCGTTCGACAGACGGTGAGATCCGGGTTTGTCACCTATGATCTTGCCAGACAGATCGAGGGTGCCACTGAGGTGTCCTGTTCAGGATTTGCGGAGCGGATCATTGAATACATCGGAACTTAACCTAATCCGGACAAACCGGAACCAAATAGGAAAATGATAGATTGATGACTGATGATTGTTGATTGTCGATTGGTGGAAGTCGATTCGCTCCATTCATTTATATAAAAAATGGCCGCCATCCTTAAATCATCAATCATCAATTTTTCATAAATAGTAAAACGTCGACCAAACTATTTTTTGCCATAAATATCACAAAAATTACAATTAACGGCATATTTACTCATGTTCCGGAAAAGACTGGTCCACATACTGATTGAGGCGGTTTTTCCTTCCAAATGCTTGATATGTGAGTCTTTCATAGAGCAGAAGGAAAATTATCGACACAGCCCATCAAAGCAGGATCGATTTTTTCCAGCAACATCTATCAATGATTTAACATCCAATCTCTCTTTTCATGGTCTGTTGGCGGATATGGTGTGTCCGGCATGCCTCTCATTGTATACTCCGGTCCATTCTCCGCTGTGTCCGGACTGCGGCGTTGTTTTCGAAAGCAACGCCATCGATGATCACCAATGCGAAGCGTGCATCAAAGCACCGAAACGCTTTCACAAGGCCAGGGCGTTTGGTATTTATGACCAGAGCTTAATGGAATTAATTCATTGCTTTAAATATAGAGGAAAGATTCAACTGGCGCGTGCTTTCGGGGCCATGCTGTTGTTAACCTTCCTTTGTTTCTGGAACGAAGACGACGTGGATCTTATTGTTCCGGTGCCGCTCCACAAAAAACGCCTTCAAAAGCGGGGCTTTAATCAAAGCTATCTTTTAATAAAGACATGGGAAAGCATGAAGATCGCGTCGTATCGGCTACCGCATATGGAAAGAGGCGTTCTTTTGCGACAGCGGTGGACCGAACCCCAAACCGGGCTGGGTCGAAAAGAACGCATCCGGAACATTAATAATGCTTTTAGAGTTGATGATCCCGACAAAATACGTTGCAAACGCATCCTGCTGGTGGACGATGTTTATACCACCGGCGCAACAGCGGATGAGTGTTCAAAGACTCTGCTGTCAACGGGAGCCGAACGGGTGGATGTTTTGACACTGGCGCGGGCGTTATAGTAAGAGTTTCTTTAACAATTTGCCACAAAGTCACAAAGACACAAAGGTTTCATTTTATTATTTCTTCGTGCCTTGGAGTCCTGGTGGCTGGATGAAAAAAGTTCTGCCTAAAAACACGAATTCCAGAATTAAGCGCCTAAAGGTTGAGTGATATCTTATGGATATGGAGTTTCTTTCGGAAAAAAATTTGGATTTAGACATACTATTAGAGAGACTGAAAACGCATCGGAAAGCCGGTGATAAAATCGTATTCACCAATGGATGCTTTGACATCCTTCACGCCGGTCATGTGGAATATCTAACGGCTGCGAGAGCAGAAGGTGATGTCCTGGTTGTGGGCCTCAATTCGGATGCTTCGGTTAGAATCATCAAAGGGGAAAAGCGGCCGATTGTTCAAGAAGCTCAAAGGGCGGCGGTTCTTGGCGGTTTGGAATGTGTGAATTATGTCACTCTATTTGAAGATCCGGATCCCTTCCGATTGATCCAGACGATTTTGCCGGACGTTCTCGTAAAAGGCACGGATTGGGAAGATGGCGAGATCATCGGCGCCGACATTGTAAAGCAGCATGGCGGCAGGGTCGTAAGGGTGCCTTTTGTTTCGGATACTTCAACATCCAAGATTATCGAGACCATTCTTCGTAACTTCAAATAAGGACCCAGATATTCTATCGATAATGATCCTACCCCGGATAAGCCGGTTGGAGCGAAGCGATTCTATAAATCCCGTTTATCGGGGAAATTCCAAATCACAAATCTCAAATGCCAAATAAATCACAATGACCGAAAACACAAATTCAAAACAAAGAAATACAGAAACACAGAGACGTTTTCGTATGATTCAGAGAGAGAAAGAAGGGATTAAACATTACCAGTTTCCAAAGTTGTCTGATGGTTCAGATATTTGGCATGGGGTTTTCACAAGACACGGCGGAATCAGTGAGAGCCCGTTCCAAAGCCTGAATGTGAGTTTCAATCTCGGTGACAAATCCTCTAATGTCGTTGAAAACCGATGCAAGATATCTCAGATGATCGGCGGCTTTCCGATTACATATGCTCATCAAAATCACGGTGCCGAAATCCTGGTTTTCAGAAAGGAAGATGAAACCGGCATACCTATTGCAAAACAGGAATCAATGACCGGGGATGCGTTGGTCACGGATATCCCCGGTAGATTCCTGGCCGTCCAGGTGGCAGACTGTCAATCGATTCTGTTATTCGACCCGAAACAACGCGTGATTGCCAACATCCATTCGGGATGGCGGGGAAGTATCAGGAATATCACCGGCCGGACCATTGATATCATGAAGACGGCGTTTGATTGCCGGCCTTCAAATGTCATTGCCGGTATCGGTCCGTCGCTGGGTCCGTGCTGTGCTGAATTTATAAATTACAGAAAGGAGATTCCGGAACCCTTTTGGAAATATCGAAACCCTAAGAATTTATTCGATTTTTGGTCAATCAGCAAGGAACAGTTAACAAATGCGGGGGTGTTGCCGGATAATATTGCCCTAAGTCGAATATGCACAAAATGCAGGACGGATCAGTTTTTTTCCTATCGGGGAGAAGGTATAACCGGTCGATTTGCATCGATTATCGGTATTGTCCCTCGATAGTATAACCAAACCCGACAAAGCCGGAACCAAATTGAATATTGACGATTG
>CAYSUA010000606.1:0-3884 GCA_964433795.1 uncultured Desulfobacteraceae bacterium
TCGGTGTTACGCTCCCTTATGTACGAGTTTCACACGTCCGCGAATCGGGTTATCTCCAAAGCCGCAGATGCTTGACTTGAGGTTTCTGCATAACCGGAAAAGGGAATTTGTCTTTATGTCTGAAGGTATCGGACTATTTCTTGAAGCGCTGTGGGGGTTTATCACCCCCAGAACACTTTTTGATGTTCTGTGGAGCACTCAGCTGGGAATCATCGTCGGCATGCTGCCGGGTTTGACTGCCACCATGGGCGTGGCCCTGATGACCTCCTTGACGTTCCATATGGAACCGAGCAATGCCGTCCTCATCCTTGTCTGTATGTATGTGGGGGCTATTTACGGGGGAAGCCGAAGCGCCATATTGTTGAATATCCCCGGCACACCGGCCAATGCCGCAACAGCGGTTGATGGGCATCCTTTGGCCCGAAAAGGACAGGCCGGAAAAGCCATCGGTATCGCCACAACCGGATCTTTCCTAGGCTCTGTCATAGGGCTTTTCATGCTTGCTTTTTTTACACCCATCATCGGAGATTTTGCACTTAATTTCAAGTCTTTCGAGTTTTTCTGGCTGGCCGTCTTCGGTGTGGTTATCTGCGGCAATTTGACGGCTCCCAAAGATCCGCTCAAGGGCTGGATAGCCGGATTCTTGGGCTTATTCATTGCAACCATCGGCATGGAATCCAATCATGCATTCCCCAGGTTTTCGTTCGGGAATGTGGAAATTTCCGGTGGTATTCATTTGATACCAGCCATGGTGGGTGCTTTTGGGTTTGCGGAAATTATCACGGTGATGAAACAACCGCAGGCCGAGTTGGTAGAAACCAAATTGGATCGGATTTTACCCCGCATCAAAGACATTGCCAAATACTGGAAAACCATCATCCGGTCCGGACTTGTGGGAACTTTTGTCGGGGCAGTTCCCGGTGTCGGGGAGGACATCGCCGCCTGGACGTCCTATGATCTGGCCAAAAACTCCAGCAAGGAAGCCGACCAGTTCGGGAAGGGGAGTATCGAAGGTCTCATCGCATCAGAAACAGGGAACAACGCCGCTGTAGCCGGAGCCATGATTCCGGTGTTATCTCTAGCAATCCCCGGTTCAGCGCCTGCTGCCGTGTTGCTGGCAGCCATGTTCATTCATGGCGTAAGACCCGGCCCTCTAATCATGATCGAATTTCCCAACTTTGTCTACCAGGTGGTGGCCATGGTACTTCTGGCCACAACTGCCATGTTCATTCTAGGATTGTCCATGGTCAGGCCCCTGGTGAAGGTGCTGGCCATCCCCCGCCACAAACTGATGCCGGTGGTCTTCGTGCTATGCGTTATCGGTTCTTATGCAATTCAGGCACGCTTGTTTGATGTGGGGGTCATGATTCTTTTCGGTATCATCGGGTACATCATGCGGGAGATGGATTACCCCATCGCCCCGATGGTCCTCGGTATCATTCTTGGGAAAATCCTGGACAAAAACCTGATCCGCGCCTTGATCATTTCCGAGGCGGATATCACGTTTTTCTTTGCCAGTCCTATTTCCATTATTATTGCTATTATTACGTTCATCACCTTGTTCAGTCGAGCGCGGTGGTTTCGGACAATTTTTTCGTTTATTTCACAAAAATTGAAATTTAAGTGAGAGCAACCCATGACTATATATGATGATTTAAAAGACAAGGTGTGCGTTGTAACCGGTGCTGCCGGCGTCCTTTGTTCCACGATGGTTTTGGCCCTGTGCGAGGCAGGCGCCAAAGTAGCGCTGCTGGGAAGAACAGAGCAAAAATTGATCGATTTAAGCGAACAACTGAAAGCAAAAGGGTTTGAAAAAACGCTTCCCATCCGGGCGGATGTGCTGGTTCGAGAGGATCTTGAAAATGCGCAAAAGCAGATTCAGGATGCCTACGGCTCCGTTTATTTGCTGGTTAACGGAGCCGGCGGAAATACCCCGAAAGCGGTAACCCAGTCCGAGATTTTGGAAGGCGCCGGAGATGAAGAACTGGCCAGGGGATTTTTCGGAACGGACATTGAAGCCTTTCGGTTAGTGTTCGACCTGAATTTTATGGGAACACTTCTTCCGTGCATGGTATTCGGAAAAGGCATGATCAAATCGGGCATCGGCAACATCATCAACATATCTTCCATGAGCGCCATTAACCCGCTCACAAAAGTAGCCGCTTATTCCGCCGCCAAAGCGTCTGTGGACAATTTTACCCGCTGGCTGGCCGTACACTTTGCCAAGATGAACGTCCGGGTGAATGCCATTGCCCCGGGTTTCTTCTCCACCTCCCAGAACAAATTCCTTCTATATGAGGCGGACTGCACAACCCTTACCCCGAGGGGAAATAAAATCATCACCCACACCCCCGTGGAAGCGTTCGGCCGACCGGAAGATTTAAAGGGAGCGCTGCTGTTTTTAGCCTCAAGCGCCCAATCCAGTTTTGTTACCGGAATTGTGCTGCCGGTGGACGGAGGGTTTTCAGCGTACGCGGGAGTCTGAAGACGAAATAAAAACAACAAGGAGCATCTTATGAAACACACACTATTAATTTTTGATCCGGGACATTTTCACGCAGCTTTGGTGTTCCGAGAATCCCATCCGAGTTTGTCCGACGAAATCTTTGTCTACTCAGAAGGTGGTCCGGACATGGATCGATTCGTGAACATTGTAAGGTCATATAATGAGAGAGAATCAAACCCGACCCGATGGAAGATTCACGTTAATCAGGGCCCGGATGCTCTTGAAAAATTGATTGCGGAAAGAAAAGGAGATGTGGTCGTTTTGGCCGGCAAGAACAATACCCGAATGGCGCTGATCGAACGGTTAAATGGCGCGGGTTTCAGCATCCTCGCGGACAAACCGTGGGTGACGACAGACAACGCCTTGCCGCATCTTAATTCGGCAATGAACCAAGACCGTCCGTTGACACTGGACATCATGACCGAGCGGTATGAGATTACCAATATCCTTCAAAAAAGACTCGTCGCCAGCAAGGATATTTTCGGCGAAGTACGAGTGGATCCGGACGGAAGCCCTTCGGTAATAAAGGAAAGTGTCCATCACCTGTATAAGATCGTAAACAATAAGCCGTTGGTGAGATCCCCCTGGTATTTTGATGTCTATGTACAGGGAGAAGGGATTATCGATGTGTCCACCCATCTCGTTGATTTAACCCATTGGATGCTTTTTCCGGCCACACCCATTGATTATACAACCGATATTCAGCTCCTCGAAGGCCGCCGCTGGGCGACAAAAGTGCCATTGGACAAATTTCGAAAAATCACCCTCACCGACGGGTTTCCAGACTCGGTCATGGCGGATGTTGCCAAAGATACGCTTCATTATTTCTGCAACGGAGATATTCGATATCGGGTAAAGGAGGTGCCGGTTCACATCCGCGCTTTGTGGAACCTCGAAATACCCGAAGGCGGCGGTGACACGCATTACTCCTACATTAAGGGAACCCGGTCGGACCTGCTCATCCGCCAGCTTCCGGAAACCGGCTTCCGTGTAGAGCTTCTGGTCATTCCAAGAGTTGACCCGAATGATATATTGGACGCCGTAAAAAAGCGCCTGTCCTTGTGGTCCGGCGACTATCCGGACCTTTCGGTTCAAAGGGAGGAGGACAACTTACGCATCCGGATTCCCAATGTGTTCAGAACCACCCATGAAGAGCATTTTTATATGGTGCGGAATGAGTATTTCGAGTATTTGGATACCGGCATCCAACCCCCCGAAGCCCGGCCCTGCATCGTATCCAAATATACCTTGCTGGCAAAGGCCCGGGAGAAAGCCCTGGCTTCCCCGTTTGAACCGCTGGCGCTTCCAGGAAAAATTGTTTAATATGGTTATATAGAAAGACCAAGTAGGATACTGGAATAGGCTTTGGAGGTGATCC
>CAYSUA010000607.1:0-2942 GCA_964433795.1 uncultured Desulfobacteraceae bacterium
AGGGGTCTGCTCTCGGCTCTTGTTTGTTACTTCTAAGAGTCAAAGGCAGGCTTGACCCCATTTCCGATTGGAGGACCCGGAAACGTCTACCGATTCAGCTTGAATCAAGAATGGTATATCGAATGATGATATCTGTAATTTTACCAGAGTTGGAATAATCTCAATATATCTGCACCGGCTCATATCTGGTTTATTGGTAACACATTGCATTTCGGCAGGGATAACATTACGATGTTGATGATATCCGGATCCGTATAATCACACATTCGGTGTCTGACACAAAGACATATAATTACAATATATATATTGTAATTAATAGGTTTGCGCACAATATAAATATTGTTTATACTTGACAATTGTACAATATATATGTTGTACTATCTGTCATTGGACAGAATGTATAGCCACCTGAACTCCAAGAAGTGAGATCATGAACAAGAAGAAACTGATTAGAGAGCAACTTGATGCTTCGCTCCAACGTCTTCGCCCTATACTTAACGTCACAGCACCTCCGAAAGGTTGGATTCGGGCTATCCGTGACGCACTGGGGATGACGGCTAAGCAATTGGCCAATCGACTCGATGTCGCTCAGCAAGCTGTGGCGCGTATCGAGAAAGAAGAGTCGGCGGGCTCGGTCACCATCAAGACCATGCGCCGGATCGCAGAGTGTCTCGATTGCGTATTTGTCTATGGATTCGTGCCACGCACAAGTCTTGAAGAGACCGTTGCCCGTCAGGCGAAAAAAGTCGCGGCCCAGCGCCTTGCCCAGGCTTCTCAAACGATGAGCTTGGAGAATCAAGCGCTCAGCCGGAGAGAAAACGAGCAGGCCTTATCGGACCTGGTTGATGAACTCATCCGCGCGCTTCCTTCGAATTTGTGGAACAAATCATGATTGATTTCGGATATCCCGAGGGAGCTACACCCATTGAACCGGATGAGGCGGAAGGTTTGCTGCTCACCCACATAACGACGCATCACAGAATCGTTATGCATTAAAACAAGACCGTCCCTCCAATACTCCCGCGTTAGCCTCCCGAATTTAAAAATCATACGTTGACTTTTGGTATCACATTGATACTATATTGATTATGCCACGAAAGATTAGACAACTTATTAAGGAGCTTGAAAAAGCAGGATTCGTCAATCGAGGCGGTAAGGGAAATCATCGGAATTTTATTCATCCCAAGGGAATAGCCATGACAATTTCTGGCAATCTTGGGGATGATGCAAAACATTATCAAGAAAAAGAAGTGGAGCTTAAAATAGAGAGGTCAAAAAGATGAAAAAGAAAGACCATTATCTTAAAATTGTTGAATGGTCGGATGAGGATCAATGCTATATTGGTTCAATTCCCGGATGGATCGGTAAATGTTGTCATGGTGATAATGAAGAGGACGTTTATCGTCAGTTATGCCGAATACTTGAAGAATGGATTGAAATATATGAAGAAGATAATATGCCATTGCCTTCAAGCATTTCAGGAAAAAAATATTCAGGTAAATTTCAATTACGAGTTGATAGTGATTTACATAAGGCACTTGCTATTAAAGCGATGCAAGAAAATGAAAGCTTAAATAGATTTTGTGGAAAAATATTAAGGAACACCATTTCGAATTCTGACATCTCCAGGGCTAACAATGGCATTGAGAGGGACTGAAAAATGCGGTGCTCCCTATGGATCGCCCCCCTTTTTCCAGCCCCTCATGCCTTCGTTCGCCTTATCAAAGAAATAAATAATGTGACATGAAACCGGGATCAAAAGACATTAAATTAGAAATACTAATTTCCGGCAAAGAGCTATCGGAATTAAAGCGTCACTCCTGGCAGATGGTAGAAGCCTTTGGCCTCGATAGACGAATGGAAAAGTACCAGGGCAAACGTCGCATTGGTCTTTATAGTTGGGATTTTGACTGCATTCTCGCTGTAATAGAGAATGCACTGGATGATCCAATAGAATATCCCAACAAAAATGGTTCGGAGTATAAGACTCTAAAAACTCTTTTTGATCGTCTTAAAAAGGAATATCGTAAATTCAACTAAGGACGCAGGCGAACATGTCACTTCAGCAGACAGCCAGGGCGGGGCGGCCGTGCTAAATTGAAAGTTCTTGTTGCCCTGGCTGCGGCTGAGTTCGGCGTTAAGTGCCAGAGGGAATAATATGAAAGAAACTTTGCAAGGCGGCATAGAGCACACCTTTGCATTTAACATCAATGAATCAAAGTCAGTCCCGGCGCTTTATCCTGAATCAGGAGAATTCCAGGTAATGCCCAATGTCTTTGCCACTGGCTACATGATCGGCCTCATTGAATGGACATGCATCCAGGCCCTGAACCCGCATCTTGATTGGCCAGAAGAGCAAACCGTGGGTACTCACATTGACGTAAGTCACATCGCTGCAACGCCACCTGGACTAGAAGTCACTGTCAGGGTTAAGCTTGTTGAGGTGGATGGTCGGCGTTTAGTATTTGAAGTGGAGGCACACGATGGCATCGACCTCATTACTCGCGGCAGGCATGAGCGCTTCGTCATTAATAAAGATAAGTTCGATCGCAAAATGAATAACAAGTCTAAGAAAAAGAGCACATAACCAATCGCTGAACCTGACCGGAAAAACTATGCGGTTTTACGTAAAGGTTCGTGCAACCTCGAAAGTAAGGTGGCCGGCAGGTTAGCTCAACGTCAGAGTTTAAAGGACGTAGGCTTTTTTCCACTTGAAGCAAACAGGGTAAGAAAAGAGGTTATCCGATGAGCATGAATCGAAGACAGTTTTTACAGGTTTCAGCAGGTGCCGGCGCCAGTCTGGTTTTGGGGAATTCAATGCCCGGGCACAGCGCCATTCCGGCGTGCGGAACGACGCCTCCGGGAAAAGATTCAAATCCCTATTTAAGCGGCCATCGGATCATCGATGCGCACGCCCATCCCTCCCAGTTCTATTTCGGAAG
>CAYSUA010000607.1:2990-3877 GCA_964433795.1 uncultured Desulfobacteraceae bacterium
CGGGATACCAATAAAAGAGATGGATGAAAGCTCAACGGTCAAACAATTGTGTGTGTTCGGAGTGGAAGCCAGTGGGTTTTCCGCAGTCGGCGATTCTGTGGCACGCGGGATAAAGTTGTGGAAGGAAAATTTCACGGACGACTTTGACGCCACGGTCTTTCAGCTTTCTCACATCTCAGACTATTTGAGTGATATTACCCTCATCGGCCAGGCTTCGGATATTCCAAACTACTCTACCTTCGGGGTCAAACCGGGGGCGATTATGGCCATCGAAGGTGGCGAAGCCCTGGTGGGCGATCACAATAATGTGAAGTACTTTTATACGAATCATGATGTTCGGATGATCACCCTGACTCACCGAAATTCAAACAGTCATCAACACGCACTGGGGGACCAAATGAGCAAAATCGCAGTGCACAATGGACTATCCCCCCTGGGCCAGCAGGTCCTTGAGCGTATGATCGATTTGAACATGATCGTCGATGTCGCCCATGCGAGCCGCAATACCCTGCTCAATGTATGTGAAATCACCGGAGATTATCCGGTGATCGATTCTCACACCAGTCTACTGCGGGACAACTATCATTGGGCCAAAGTGGGTTATTCGCGTTTGCGCACCTTGAATGAAATGGAGGCGGTGGCAAATACCGGCGGGGTAGTCTGTACATGGCCCCTGCAATGCATCGCCTCCTGTGACAACGATCGGATCGACGTCCATGACTGGGCTGAAGAGATCGAGTATCTGATGACCCATTTAGGTTCCGACCACGTCGGGCTGGGAACCGATGGCGGCGGCCAACTTCCCGCTCTGGTCGACGGGTTTATCAATATCACGCATCTGAGTAATCTGGCTTATGCAATGGCGGATCGTGGAATGTCCGATGCCG
>CAYSUA010000608.1:0-3876 GCA_964433795.1 uncultured Desulfobacteraceae bacterium
GCTTTCTTGTTAATCGTTCTTAGCATGGTGTCCGTTTCAATTAAACCACATTAAAAAGGAAGCAGATATCCATCGAGCAATTGATAATTCTGACGAGAAAGGCCATACCGTATGACAAAAAAATTACCATCAAACAATAATTTGCAGAAGAAAATAATGGACTCCATTAAAAGTATTTCTCCCATGAATCAGGTAATAGATAAAGCAAGAAAAATCATAGAAAATCCTGATTCAAGCTTCGAAGAACTGGCAACTTTGATTGAGAAAGATCAGGCGCTTGCTGTCAATGTCTTAAAAATTGCCAATTCGGCTTATTATCGACGAGTAAATGCTGTTTCATCGATAAAGGAAGCCGTTGTCGTTTTAGGATTCGAAACGCTGGACGAACTTATCACCATCGCTTGTGTTTCACCCCATCTCCATAAACGGTTGAAAGGATACGACATTAAAGCCGATTCTGTTTGGTGGCACTCCCTTGCTTCAGCATCCGGGGCCAAGATAATCGCCCACATGACAGAACCTTCAATTGAAAATGAAGCATTTACCGCAGGATTGATACATGATGTGGGCAAATTGGTTTTGGACAGACACGTTTATGAAAGAAAAGATATCTTTCTGGAACACATGTCTGATGATCAGGTTACCTTTTATGATGCTGAGAAGATAATACTCGGTTTCGATCATGCCGAGATTGCAGAAAAGATATGTAAAAAATGGAATTTCCCCAAGGAAATTACTTCCGCCATTAAATATCATCACAATCCCTGGGTGTCACGGAACAACGAATTATCTTATATCGTACATGCATCCGATCAAATCGCTGCCTGGGCCGAGTTAGGCGCCGAAGGCCTCATGCTTGATATCTCAGATGAATTATTAGAAAGACTTGGATTGAAAACTGATGATGTCGATCAAATTCTAGTAGAAGTGACGGAATATGCCGATAATATTGTTGAAAAATAAAACCCATTCGTTGTAATCTTCAGCCTAAAGCTGTATGAAGTCATGCGACATTTTATAACGGCTTCTCCCATTTACTCATAATTTGCGTAGTTCGTTCAGTGAAAAATCGAATCTTTTACGGCTGGTGGATTATCATCTTCGGCTCCTTGATCAACGCCGTAGGAATGGGAATTCTATACCAGAGCTTCACGGTTTTTTTTCTGCCCTTAAAGCGTGATCTCGTAGTAAGCAGCGCCGCCATATCCCTTCTTTACGGTGCCGCCCGCCTTGAAGGCGGCATTGAAGGTCCCATCGTCGGGCATCTGATCGATCGGTTCGGCTCCAGAATGATGATCTTTATCGGAGCCGGTATGGCTGGGGTCGGCCTCATCCTTCTTGCAACCGCGCATAGTTTCTGGTCCTTTTTTTGCATTTATGTCTTTGTCGTTTCTCTGGGTTCAAATGCCGGCTTTTTTCATCCCCTGACTGCGGCAGTAAATAACTGGTTCATTCGCCAGCGGAGCGTTGGCTTTGCCTGTATCGGCGCCTCGGCAAGTATCGGTGGCATGATTATGGCCCCGCTGCTCGCTTACATCATATTGCACTATGGCTGGCGAACCGGCTCTGTTTCGGCAGGGTTGATTATTCTAATCGTCGCATTGCCGGCATCGTTGCCCATCCACAGATCTCCTGAAGCGGTTGGACTTCATCCGGATGGAAAGCCGCCGCGTAAGGTCGAACTTGGAGAATCGGATCACTCCCCCCCGGACCCCGTCGATTCCGATTTTTCGGTCAAAGAGGCATTGAGGACCACATCATTCTGGTTTCTCATGGGGATCATTTCGCTGCGATTATTCGTAACGGTTGCCTTGAATACCCACTTTGTGCCCATTTTGGTTTGGAAGGGAGTGAGCGAGACAACCGCTGCCTACCTGGTCAGTCTATTTGCATTCAGCAGCATTTTTGCCATGCTCGGAATCGGATGGATTGGTGATCGCTGGAATAAATCCCTTTTATGCAGCCTGTGCATCATACCCTCCATTTTGGCAATGGCCGGACTCACGTTTACCCATGCTGCTCTGTTTATCTATTTTTTTCCGGTTGCCTTTGCCATTACCATGGGAGTTGCGCCCCTTGGATGGTCGATGATCGGGGACTTTTTCGGGCGTCGGTCATACGCCACGTTGCGGGGAATTATGGGCATAAGCTACGGGACAGCCACTTTTGTGTCTCCGATTTACGGGGGGTGGATATACGACACGACCGGAAGCTATCGGCTGGTTCTCATTACTTTTTCGAGTATCTTCCTGGTAGTGTCCTTCTTTTTCGCTATCTTACGTCGCCCATCGCCGGTTAAGATCCAAAAAGAACACTAACTTTTTTGTTGACAGCGGCCCCATAGGATGATCCAAAATACTCATAATATAGCCCATTAATCCGATAACATTTCTAACTCAAAGGAGGATATCATGTCAGGTAGCATCCGTTGGTTGGGTCATGCATTTGTGGAGTTTACAACCGCAGACAACAAGGTGGTTCTCTTTGATCCGTGGACCAAAGATGACGGCAATCCGGGGTGTCCCTTTGGAACAGATGAGATAGAAAGGGCGGACTTGGTGGTCGTCAGTCACGATCATTTTGATCACATCGCCTCCGCCGCTGCCATTTGTGAGAAGACCAATGCACTGTTGGCCGGGCCGGTTCAGAGTTTGAAGCGTCTGATCGAAGAAGGGTTCAAAGAAGACCAGGTGGTCAATTTCGGATTCGGTTACATGGTTGGAGGCGGGGTCGAATTAGATTGGGTAAAGGTCGTCTCAATCCCGGCTTTCCATTCTTCGGATACGGCCTGCGCTCTGGGGAACATTGTCATCGCATCGGACGGCACCACCGTCTATCACGCAGGGGATACCTGCGTGTTTGGAGATATGGCGCTTTACGGCAAACTCTATCCCATGGATGTGGCCATATTGCCCATCGGTGGCGTATTCACCATGGATGCCTATCAGGCCGGTGAAGCTGCCAAAATGATTAACCCCAAATACGTGCTTCCCATCCATTACGCTTCTTTTCCGATTATCGCTAAAACTGCTGATGATTTCATCAAACAATGTGAAGAAAAGGCCCCGGGTGTTAAGGTGATTGCGCCTCAGGTAGGCGAGAGTTTCAGTATTTAACCAAGGAGGCTTCTTCTTCAGAGTCGAGACAATGGAAAATGAATTCGGATCAAGTCAAGAATTCCCTGGTGGATATCGAACAGCTGTTAAAGGATATTTTTCAACGCATATCCAATGAAAACTAGGTGCGGGCGTCAAGCCATTGCTTTCCGCTTGAAATTTGTATAAAATTCGATGACTTGATGGTATCGAAATTTCCTTTTTGGGACGCTATGGTAATAAAAAAGTCAATTATAGAAACTCCTAATCGCATGACAATAAAGCCCCCCATATTGATTACGGGCTGCAGCCACAGTGGTACGACCTTGCTTAAAGAAATATTGGGGAGGAATCCGAGCATCCATAAAATAATAGGAGAAAGCAGTCTATTTGTAAGATTAAAAAACAACAGGATAGACAGTTTACCGATTTCAGCATACTCACGAATCATCAAACGAACAAATGAATTAAATCATTTTACTCTGGAATCCGATAAGCTTCGGTGGATGGAAAAAACGCCGAATCACGTCTTCTATTTAAAAGAGATGTTGTCGTTCTTTATCGATGTCAGAATAATTGTTATCGTAAGAGATGGTCGAGATGTTATTACAAGCATGTTGGAAAGAGGCGTGGTAACCGGATATGACAACTGTTTCGAAGGCGCTCTGAATAAATGGAGAGACACTATTTTATATTCACTTCAGTATGCACAGGATCCGAGAATCTTATTTATACGATATGAAGATCTAGTGACCAACCCCGAGATTGTTGTATCGAAAGT
>CAYSUA010000609.1:0-3863 GCA_964433795.1 uncultured Desulfobacteraceae bacterium
TTTGGGCCGCACCGCTGCCTTCAACGCCTCAACATCCACCATCCCGTGCTCGTTGCTTGGGATCTCTATAGTCTTGAACCCAGCCATGTGTGCGCTCGCCGGGTTTGTTCCGTGTGCGCTGTCAGGGACCACGATCTCGGTCCTCTGGTCTAGTTCGCCGCGTTCCCTGTGGTACTCCCTCATGAGCATTATGCCCGTCCACTCGCCGTGGGCTCCGGCCGCAGGCTGAAGGGTGGCATCGTCCATTCCTGTGACGTCCAAGAAGTGCTTCTTGAGGTTGTACAGCATCTTCAGTGTCCCTTGTGTTGTAGCTGGACTCTGGAGGGGGTGCTGTCCTGCCATCTTGGGGTGGCCAGCCATGAGCTCATTGATGACTGGATTGTACTTCATCGTACAGCTGCCAAGGGGGTAGATCTTGCCCGCATTGACTCCATAGTTCATCTGGCTCAGCTTGACGAAATGGCGAAGCACCTGCATCTCCCCCAACTCGGGGAGACCGGGAGCCTCGGTCCTGAGCAGGCCCTCCGGCACCAGTTCCTCTGCCGGAACCTCTGGAACCAGTTCGGGCTCCAGCTCTGGGAGCATGTGGCCCATCCTGCCTGGCTTGCTGTGCTCGAATATCAGCGGCTCTTTCCAGTCCGCCTGCCTGTATGACGTGGTCATCCCTCCAGCGCCTCCTTGAGGACAGAGACAAGTAGATCTATGTCCTTCTTGCTGTGCATCTCTGTTACGCAGTAGAGCGCGGTCTCACCCAGGTCTGGGAAGCTCTTGTTGAGGGGAATCCCCGCCTGTATATCGGCCGCGCTAAGTGCAGCGTTCACTTCCTTGAGTGACTTGTACTGGAAGTTCACCGTGAACTCCTTGAAGTGGAAGCTATTGAAGACCGGCGCGTTGACCCCTGGGAGTTCACCTATCTTCTTCTGTGCGTACCTGGACTTGCTCATGATGTGCTGGCTGAACTCCTTCATGCCCTGAGGGCCCATGAGGCTCAGGTAGACGCCTGCGGCAACGGTGTTCAACGCCTGGTTGCTGCAGATGTTGCTCGTTGCTTTCTCTCGCCTGATGTGCTGCTCACGTGTGGCAAGGGTCATGACGAAAGCCTGTCTCTGGTCCTTGAGGGTCTCAGTTAGCCCAATGATCCTGCCAGGCATCTGGCGGATGTACTTGCTGTCGTGTTTGCACGACATGATCCCTAGAAGCGGTCCTCCGTAGCTCATGTGGTTGCCGAGAGGCTGCCCCTCGCCGACGACCACATCGGCGTCGTAATCGCCTGGAGCTTTCAGCAGACCCAGGCTTGTTGGGTCCACGCCCACAACGAAGAGTGCCTTGTTGTCGTGCGCCACCTCACCTATGGCTGCGGCGTTCGCTTCTGCGAATCCCAGGTAGCTGGGGTTCTCAATGTAGACCATTGCGGTTTCACCGTCGGCCTTCGCCTTTAGGTCCTCCATGTCCATGAGACCCGTGGCCTCGTCGTGGCCAACTGCCTCAACGGTGAGGCCCGCTGGCTCCGTGTACACCTTTAACACAGATAGTCGGTCAGGGCTCATGAGATCTGGGACTAGAAGCTTTTTCCTCCTCGTGACCCTGCTTGACATCAAACCGGCCTCTCCTACACCGGTAGCCCAGTCGTACAGACTGGCGTTTGTGACGTCCATTCCCACGAGCTCTGATACAAGGCTCTGGTACTCGAACATGGCCTGGAGTATGCCTTGGCTGATCTCTGGCTGGTACGGCGTGTAGCTGGTTAGGAACTCGGCCCGGTGGACGACCTCGTCGACCACGCTCGGGACGTAATGGGGCCATACTCCTCCGCCGAGGAACGGGACAGTCCTGAGGGTGGTGTTCTCCTCCAGCATTCCCGATACGTGTCTCTTGACCTCTGCCTCGCTGTGCGGCCCAGGGATGTCCAGCTCTCCCTTGAAGAGCAGGTTGTCGGGGATGTCGGAGTAGAGCTCGGCGATAGATGTGATGCCGATCTTCTCCATCATCCCCTTCTTGATCTCGGGGACGCTGTTAGGCAGATATGGATGAATCTTTGACAAACATTTGCCTCCAAATTATTAGTACATGAGACGCTGAACCAATAAATAATACCTGTCCCTCGGGTGTTTGACCGAGGAAAATGTATATAGCCGTCTACCCGCCAACTATGGAGCGTGGTATAACATGCCAGAAGTGTCAATTAACTACGATACATGCATCGACTGCAGGACATGCGTAAGCATCTGCCCCATGGGGGTCTACAAGGACGAGGGGGACAAGGTCACGGTAGCAGCCCAGGAGGAGTGCATAGCGTGCATGGGCTGCGTAGGAGCCTGTCCGGTTGACTGTATAACTGTTGTCGAGTAATCCCTTTTATCAATCCTGAACCCTTTCTGTTTCCATGACGGATATTCTTGACCTGGTTAATGGATGGATAAAGGAGAACCGCGATGATTGCATCAGGTTCCTCCAGGACATTATCTCCATCCCAAGCCCAAGTTTTGAGGAAGGCGACGTAGCTCACTTCCTGGCCAACAAGATGAAAGATTTCGGGTACACAACGGCAGGCGTTGACTCCCTGTACGATGCAATGGGCACAATCAAGGGCACGGGCTGGGGCAGGAGCTTCCTGCTTAACGGTCACATAGACCATGTACCGGTAGGGGACATGGTTGAACCTTACTCCGGGAAGGTCATGGACGGTAAAGAGTTAGGCGACCACGGGGAGGTGATATACGGCAGGGCGGCCTGCGATATGAAGGCCGCCGTCGCTGCCATGGTTCTGGCTGGAAAGGCGATGAACGAGCTTGGTATCAAGCTGAAAGGCGACTATAAGGTCGCGGCGGTCGCCCAGGAGGAGGTCGGTGGGGCCGGTACGAAGTCCACTATCGATGACAGCAAGTTCCTCGCAGATGTTGTCTTGATCGGTGAGGCCACCAACATGCAGATGGCCCTCGGTCACAGGGGCAGCATGAAGTTTGAGGTTCTTGTCCACGGCAGGGCTTGCCACGCAAGCGCACCAGAGAGGGGAATCAATGCCCTCTACAAGGGCTTGAAGATGATTGGCAAGGTCAAGGACGAGCTTGCACCTAATTTACCGGTTCACCCGACCTACGGCAAGGCTAGCCTTGTTGTGACCCAGATCAACGTGAGCCCACCGGCATTCAACGTCGTGCCCGAGGAGTGCAGGTTCTTTATCGACTGCAGGAACCACCCGGGTTTCACGGCCAAGAACCTCTATGACTCGTTAAACGCGATAATTGATGAGCTGGCAGCCGAGGATCCAGAGTTCATGGCAGAGGTCATAACGGACCCGACTGAAACGGACCGTATCTTCGGTGGGTTCTACACTAATCCAGGAGATTTCTCCGTGGTTGACGAGGCAATCTCGGCCATAACGGAGGCTTATGCCAAACCGGACGTTGGTATCTGGACTTTTGCGACGGACGGCAGGATCTACTCCCAAATTGGGATACCGGTTATCGGTTTTGGTCCGGGTGAGGAGGAGTACGCCCATACCAAGAACGACCACGTCAGGGTCCAGGACTACCTTGACACCATCAAGGTGTACGTGTACCTTGCGTGCAGAATATGCGGCGTCGCGTAGCACCCTCCAATTTTTATCCGCACTCTGCGTAGCTTCTCCATGGACAACCCTCTCGATAACCTAGAGCACATCGCTGGAATTGACAAGGAAGGTATGCTTGAGGAGATTTCCAGGTTCCCCGATAACGCCGAGACGGCGATAATCGAGTCATTGAAGGTAGATCTTGGGGAAGAATCCGATTACAATAATGTGCTTGTAGCGGGTATGGGAGGCTCAGCAGTCGGGGGATTGCTGTTGAACGACTGGCTTCTCTACACAACAAAGAAACCGATCC
>CAYSUA010000610.1:0-3861 GCA_964433795.1 uncultured Desulfobacteraceae bacterium
AATTCCATTCCCTGAGCCAGCGGCTTTTTACCTCTTCCAGATGTAATGGCGACTGGCTCTTGCCATGGTGTTTGTTCCTGTGATCTTTGCCTATATGGCCGTTTTTAGGCCCAAAAAAGGGGATATAGCTTACATTTCGCACATGAGAAAATTAAATTTCAGGATTTATACCACTTATCGTCAATAATAGGCCTAACTTGCTCATATTATTACAAATAAAAAATCTAGACTTTACCCTTTAATTGTTTTATAACGCCTTCTACAAGCGAAATAGGAGGCGCTATGAAGCAATTTGAAACACGGTTCAAGCAAGTCGATGTCTTGCCGATGGTCAAGCATTTCATGGATGCACTTGACCTGTTCAGTTTATTTAAAAAATATGTCCCGGCAGCACACGATAGCCTTGCGGATCATGCGGAAAGCTTATGCATATTAACAGCGAATATCATATGCGACAACAAACCGCTGTACAAAGTTAAAGAGTGGCTGTCCAATTATTCCGATGGAATTATGGATGAGACAATAGAGGCGAACCTTTTCAATGATGATCGACTCGCCAGAGCCCTGTCTGCTCTTTTTCATGCAGACCGGCATTCTTTAATGACAGAAGTATCTGCTAATTCAATCGGCGTTCACAAATTGATGACAGATGAAATTCACAACGATAGCACTACGGTTACATTCATTGGCAATTACAAAAATCCGGATCCCGATGCCGTTAAGCTTACGCATGGTCACAACAAGGATTTCCGGCCTGACTGCAAACAGGTTGTCTTCGGTTTAAACATTACTTCTGATGGCCATGTCCCACTGAGTTATAAGCTTTTTGACGGTAATACAACTGATGATGTCACCCACATACCAAACTGGAACGGGCTGCGCACTCTGTTAGAAAAAGAGGATTTTATTTACGTAGCTGATTGCAAACTGTGCAGCCATAAAAATCTAACCCATATTGCACAAAACGGTGGCTTCTTTATCACCATCGTCCCGAAGGATCGAAAGGAAGTAAAACAGTTTCTAAAGCAGTTAAAAAACAATGATCTCGAATTCAAAGATGCTTATCAAGTTGAAAGTTCGCGTAAAAAAGGCAAAATCAATATATTTAAAACATATGAAGCCGATAGGACTAAAAACGGGTTCCGTATCATATGGATTCACAGCAGTTCAAAACAAGAAGACGATCAAGTCAGAAGACAGAAAAAAATAGATAAAGCCATTGAGGCATTAAAAGAATTATCTCCGAAATTAAACGCATATCATTTAAAAACTAAAAAAGAGATCAGGGCGGCTGTCGATAGTATTTGTAAAGGAATTAAACAGTTCCTTGACGTTAAGATATTAACCGAACGAAAACAAATAAAAGTGAAAATTTCACCCGGCCGGCCCTCTTTAAACCCAAGTTCCTTTTTTTCATAAATACAATTCTACTGTCATATCAATTAGTTAAACGATCAATTAAATGTTCAGCTCTGCCTACAAAGTGATATTATCGAGTAAATCGTAGGCACGTTTTTGCTTCTCGTTAGGAGTTGTTACAATCTCAAAGGTGGACTGATCAGGACCTGCGTCTGGTAATCGGCATTCGTTGCGAACGATTTGACTCATCAGTTTGAGGAGAGTCTGGAAGCTGTGGACTTCGGTTCCATCGTCAAGGCATTTTGACCGCACTTTCTGTAACGCCGCATCCGAACGTTTTGCCGGTGCAACTGGATCGGTGGTCTTCTGTCTTTGCTTTTCTTCATCTGTGAAAAGTAGCGATCGCCAAGCCTCGCGCATGTGCCACTCCACGTAGTAAGCCAGCATGCAAAGGAAAATATGTGCTCGAACTCGTTTTTCCAAGTGATGACGGATTGGGCGCACCTTGAGGTCAACGGTCTTGATCGAACGAAAAGCCCGCTCTACCTGACTGAGGCTTTTGTAGCTGCGAACCGTATCCTCAGCCGATAGGCGCTCGACAGGCAGGCTTGTGCGTACTACGTAAATGCCATCCAGTGCAGCTTCGGCTGACACCTTCTTTTCATCGATGTGGAAGTCGAAGCCGTTGTCCCGGATGTTTAATACAAAGTGCTTGGCAACCTTGTACTTGTCCACCACTTTACCAATACGTACACCGATCTTGTCCTGACCGCCATATTTACCACGTTCCACCAAACAGCGAACCCCATCGATTGCCTGACAAACGCTTTCCAGGGCCACCGCAGCCGCCATGTTTTTGCCTTCAACGCGAACCTCAAAATCGTCCTGACGAATGTCCACCGTAACGTATTTGGATAGGTTGTACTTGGTGACGATCTTGTTGACACGTTCCCGGATTTTGCTTTTCTCGTTAAGTTTGCCGCGCTTGAGCGAAGACCGAACATTTTCAAACTCCTTAAAAGCTCCACCCAACGCAGCTTCGGCGCCCTTATGCGTGTCATCAAGGTGGACATCAAATCCGTCATCTCGAACCGTAAACGCAAACTGCTTGGCCACTTTGTACTTTTTAACAAGGTTCTCCAGCCGTCTGGCAATTTTATCTTTGCCTCGCAGTTTGCCTCCCTCCACAGTTAAACGAACTTCCTCAAGCTTTTCAGCTGTCGCGTCCAAAAGCGCTTGTCGTTTACGATCACGTTGCTTGGCCAACTCCGGGTTGCGACAAGCAATCAATCGTTCGCCTGGATATTCGGCAGTGGTTATCTCGAAAAGATTTACTTCGTCAAATAGACCGAGTTGAACCTGCCCGTTTTTGACGAGCTTTTGTATCGTTTCGGATCTGAGCGCCGTGATCCAGTCAACTCCTGAGAGATCTCTCAGATCTCCGGCGATGAGTTTTTGCGTGATCATGCCTCGGTCTCCAACCAGCACCATAGTCTGGATACCGAATCGATCTCGCACCAACTGAGTTTGAACAATCAGTGTCTTGGAGTCCGACGTATTTCCTGGAAACACTGATACCGCAACAGGACACCCCCGGTCATCGGTGAGCAAGCCATAATTGACTTGCAGTTTTCCTTTTTTGCCGTCGCGATTGTGGCCAAGTGCGGCAAGCGGACAGGTGACGCCTTCGAAATAGCTCGAGGTGAGGTCGTAAAGGACTATGCCGCCAGCAGTCAGGTGTCTATGTGCCAGCTTCTTCTCGATCGTCTCCTGCCGTTTCAGCAACCAGTCCATCGCCTCATACAGGTCGTCCTCATCGACTCCATCAAGACCAAAAATCGATGGCAAGGTAGTTATTTTCCACCACCTCGTGTTGGCCAGCTTGCTGCTTTGCTCATTGTCCGGTTCCAGGATCCGACCCACCACCATCGCAACAACAAGGTCACGCTCTTTGCATCGCCGCTTGTTTATCAGGCGCTCAAAGCCTAGTCGCTTCATTGCGCGCAGTACCGCATCGACATGCCCGTGGTGCCAGGAGTCGACCTTTTCGAAACCGTCGTCAATGGAAACGAAGTTTTCCCCTTTGAGGCAACGGCCAATGAGGTCAATGACGTATTTAGGCAAATGAGAGAGATTTGCAAGCGTTCTAGTTTTGACCTTGCCGTTTTCACGGTAGCTTTCTCTGAGGAGAATGGCCGGAGGAGAATTCCGATTAGGGATCGTTGCAACATACATGCTTACCATAATACAGGTCATAATGTATTATGTCAAGCATCATAATTATTATTACTGCTCATTACATGCCTACATTTTTTGAGCCCTATCTGGAAAATATTCATTCATTTTCAATAGGTTACATAAATTTACCAACATTTTCCGGGGGGAACTTCAGATTAGTGAGTGTTACATCGAACAGCATGAAGGAGCTGCAATAGACCCTAACTATTTATTTTATTTCCCGAGATGTTTTGTTTATCTCGAAGCCCTGTTCGGTGTTACGCT
>CAYSUA010000611.1:0-3860 GCA_964433795.1 uncultured Desulfobacteraceae bacterium
CTAAACACAATACACTAAATACTTGATGAATTCGACTTTTTACGAATTCATCAAACTTGATTATCGAATATTTGACTCTAGTAGTCGGGCCGGAACATACACATGCCCATCCATCAACCGGCGGGCGGTGCGCCCCATGGATACATGCTTCAACCGGCCTTTCTCATCCGCTTCAACCGAGACTTCCATGAGCCCGGATGGATGCCCGAAGCGAATGGTTCCGGTTTGAACCCCTGTCTTTTCAGATTCCCTGCTCCCGGTCATGGCTTGATGGACTATGGTTCCGGGAGTGCAGGCAGCAGCCGCCAAACATACCGATCCGGTGCCGGCATAACTCTGATGAACTTTCTGCATTGAAAGCATATGGGAGTATAGGTTCATATCCTCGGGCCTCAATGCCCGGCCCTCCAGCGTCACGGCTTCGGTTGGCGGCTGCACCAATGCCAGTCTCGGAACCGCAGGTAAATTATTCGTAACCTTTTCCGGATCATCGACAAATCCGGCCACATAACACGCCTGGCAACGAATCCGTTCCAGCAACAAAAGGCGTTCCGGACTGGTTGTCCGGGGATCCTCATTGCCGAGATCCTGTATATTCAAATCCTTTGCACGTACGAACACCATGGGGTTGGTCACATCCAGAATTGTAACCTCAAGGTTTTGCATCCCTTCTATTTCCAAGATATCCGTCACATTGCCTGTGGGAAACAGCTTTCCGCTGAATGCACCGGTAGGATTCAGATAGTCCACCTTATATTTTGCTCCGGTCCCCGGAACCCCATATATGGCATAATCCCCCTGGTTTAGGGATTTCGCATTTCGTACCGGAACATGGACTGCAAAAAATTTTCGGGTATTGACATTATAAACGCTTACCGTGGTGAGAGGCTCCTTCGGTTCCACCAGGCCTTCATCCACGGCAAAGGGCCCCACAGCGGTAAGAAGGTTTCCGCACATGCCTTTATAATCGACAATTGCGTCTGCAATACCCACCTGTGCAAACAGGTAATCCACATCTGCATCCGGCTCTTCAGAGGGGGATATCACCACAGCTTTGCTGGTATGGCTCGTTGCTCCGCCAAGACCGTCAATCTGCCTTATATCCGGAGCTCCCATGGCCGCCATGAACACTTCATCCCAACGGCTCCGAGCCGGAAGATCGCTGCGGTGAAAGAACAATCCCCGGCTGGTGCCGCCGCGATGAAACACACAGCGTATGGGAGTTAGATCTTGCATAGTATTTTCTTATGAGCCACAGACACACGCAGACGAACACAGACATTTTTCTATCCCGCGGATTTCGCGGGATAGAAAGTTGTCGCGAAGCGATCGATGCTTTTATCCTGCCAGTATCGGCTGGATAAAAAGATAAATTCCGTCAGTGTGGGTCTGTGGCTAATATTAAACAAATTGTTTTTCCAGTTCGAGCATTTCATTATATCCGATGAGTTCGTAGAGCTCCTGGCGGGTGAACATCCGATCCAGGGCATTCTTCTGGGTACCGGTTTCACGGATCTCCATGAAAAGGTCATGGATCGCCTTGAGTGCAACGCGCATTCCGGATACCGGGTAGATGACCAGTCGGTATCCCAATTCCTGGAATTGGGCGGCCGAAAGATACGGCGTCTTTCCGAAATCCGTCATGTTGGCCATGAGCGGTGCTTTCACGTCCTTTGCATAGGATTGAAACTCTTCCTCTGATTCAAGAGCTTCCGGAAAAATCATGTCTGCTCCGGCCGCCATGTATGCTTTCCCTCTTCGAACGGATTCATCATAACCTAGCGGCGCTTTGGCATCCACACGGGCGATGATGAGAAAATCAGGGTCTTTTCTTGCATGACAGGCGGCGCGAATTTTCGCTTCCATCTCGGAAACGGGAATCACCTCTTTTCCGCCAACATGCCCACACCGCTTGGGCATCACCTGATCTTCCATGTGAATGCCTGAAACTCCGGCTTTCTCGAAGTCTTCGACGGTTCGCATCACATTGAGAATGCCCCCGTATCCGGTATCGGCATCAGAGATGACCGGCACATCAAGACAGTTCACCATTCGGGATGCGCTCTGCACCATTTCAGGAAGGGTAATGATGCTGTGGTCCGGCATCCCCAGTTGCGCATTCACCGTTCCCGCCCCGGTCATATAGACCGCTTGAAATCCGCACTTTTCAGCCATTCGCGCGGTTAAAGGGTCATGGGCGCCGGGCGCCATGAGTATCTCTTTTTGAGACAGCAATTCTCGAAGGCGTGCATTTTTACTCGACATGAGATTCATTCCTTTCCCAGTACGGTCTGGCGAAGATGCTCCAAGAGCCCTCCTTTTTTAAGGATCTCCAGCAAGAAACCGGGCTTCTCTTCTCCCTGTAGGGATTCCCCGGTCTTTTTAATCTCAACAACACCGCTTTCAATATCAACACTTAATTGCTCTCCGGTTTTAACCCGGTTCGAAATCTCCGGGCAGGCAACCACCGGAAGGCCAACATTGATTGAATTTCTGTAAAAAATACGCCCGAAGGACTCTGCCACTACAGCAGCCACCCCCAGCGCTTTCAGTGCCATTGGTGCTTCTTCCCGGGAAGATCCACAGCCGAAATTTCCGCCCCCCACCATAAGGTCGCCGGCATTGAATTTCCGGTGAAATTCGGGGTCGATGCCCTCCATGGCAATCTCTTTTAGCTTCTCCGCCGGGAGATATTGAGTCAGGTACACGGCCGGAGCAATATCGTCGGTACTGACATCATCTCCGAAAACCCAGACTTTTCCTTCAATCCTCATCATAAGAAAACCTCCAAAAAACGCACTTAACATTCCCTTGGGTCCGCAATGCAGCCGGCCAGAGCGGAAGCAGCCGCAGTGGCAGGTGACGCCAGATAGACTTCCGACTCACGGCTCCCTCTCCTTCCTTGAAAGTTTCGGTTGGTAGAAGACACACTCACCTCTCCATCTCCCAGTAAATCCATATGCATGGCTGCACAGGATGCACAATTGGGATTGACGACCACAGCCCCGGCTTCCACCAGGGATTCAATGACCCCTGCTCTAATGGCTGCAAGATAGGTTTCCGTAGATGCAGGCGCCACCACCATACGAACCCCGGGATGAATTTTCCGTCCATCTAATATGTCCGCCGCTGCCTGAAGATCTTCCATACGGCCATTGGTACAGGAACCCAGGAAAACATCATGAATTTCCCGTCCCGCAACTTCCGACACCGGGACCACGTTATCAACCGCATGAGGGCATGCAACCTGGGGCTCCAGCCCGGAAAGTTCCAATTCCATCCGGCGCTCATATTCGGCATCCGGATCGCTGACCACCGGTTCAACCGGTCCCTGAACACGCGGTTTCAAGAATGACAGGGTGACATCATCGGCAGCAAAGAACCCGGCTTTGGCCCCTGCTTCAATAGACATGTTGGCCATCACCATACGCCCGGCCAGGCTCATGGTAGAGGCTCCCGGTCCTGTAAATTCAATACCTTTATATTGAGCGCCATCCGCACCCAACTGCCCTATCAGGTACAGCATTGCGTCCTTTGGCGCGACCCTTTCCGGAAGTTTTCCTTCCATCTGCACCGCAATCACCGGCGGCACCTTCAACCAAATTTTTCCGGTCATCAAGACACCGGTGGCTTCCGTCAAACCGATACCGGCGGAAAAAGCACCGAAAGCCCCATTGGTGACGGTATGGGAATCGGACCCGACGATCAACTGCCCGGGTGACACGTGCCCTTTCTCTGAAAGTATCTGATGACAGATCCCGACATTCATATCATGCAAGATCACCTGGCCCGTAAAGAACTGTCGAACCCGGCGCTGGGCATTTGCAGAAGCGATCTTGGAGGGCGGCACTTCATGATCG
>CAYSUA010000612.1:0-3856 GCA_964433795.1 uncultured Desulfobacteraceae bacterium
CTATTCCGGAAGGCGGCTTAAAAAACGGTGTCCGTTTTTACTTGACCATTTCATTTTGTATCGGTTCCTTATAACCTCTCTCCGTTTTATTTACGATCAATTAGGATTTAAGCAAGTTGTCATCGCCCGCAACCCGACGCACCAGTTTTTTAAAATCGTCGGTTCCGGTTGATCCAGGCGCAAATTCATAGGTTGTTTGCCCAAAGGCCGGCGCATCAGCGAAACTCGAGTTGTAATGAATCGGCGAACAAACAAAATCTTCATAGAGTTCCAGAAGCTTGTTCAGAATCTTGACCGGAGAACCGATCCGTTTATCAAGAAAAGTGGGAACAATGTATTTTAAGGACACATCCTTTCTATAGTTCTGAATGGAAGACAGACTCTTTAAAAATTCAACCAGTCCCTGGAGCGCCATCACATCAAGCGCTACCGGAACCAAGACCTCTTTAACGTAAAATAAAACATTTACGGTTAAGGGATCCCATCCCGGAGAGGTATCCACAACGATATAATCGAATTGATTTTCGAGTGGACTCAATGCTTGGGAAAGCATCAGTTCACCGCCAAAATCTTTTCTATCGATAATTCGTTTAACGCCGGCCAGGGATTTTCCACCGGCCAAAAGCCACAAATTTTTTCTGGCCGGTATAATGGCCTTGTTCCTGTCCAATTCTTCTGTCAACAGTTCGGTCAACCCGGCGACGGGTTTAATTCCCAGCAGATAGCTGTCTTGCCCCTGGGTATCTGTATCCACGAGCAAAACCTTGAAACCGGATAGGGCAAGCCCTGCACTTAGATTAACTGCCGTTGTGGTCTTGCCGACACCCCCTTTGCTCAAGGATACGGCGATGGTTCTTGCAGTGGAATGAATACCAGGCTGTTGTTTCTGTAAACCATTATCACGAGAGAGGTCCGAAAGCATGAAATGTGACAGCATCGGGAAACGATGCCCGCAGTTCTTACATTTGGCAATTAACTTTTCATGACGAGGAATCCGTTTCTCATAAATGCCGTAGTTCTTGCTGCAATTGGGACAGCTGATGGAAATAATTTTATCTCCCTTCCGCGTAACCCCTGAAACATGATCCTGATCATTCGTCATTTCCAATCGGCTCCCTTTACCTCAATGACATATCCCGAGCTTTGCTGCCGCCTATTATTATATCCGCCGTCGTGTTTATCGCTTCAGCCGTTTCCTTCAATTTGACTTCGTGATTCCTTTCTGCTGCCGGTTAAGAGATTGTCTAGTTTTTTTCGGACATATTGCCGAAGCTTGCACTCGTTGATTTCTACAGGCTCGATAAATTCTATGCCGCATAAGAAACCTTCCGGGGTCATTGGCGAGATATGACGCACCTTTCCTTGAAAGGTGAGCGGCGTGTCTTCCAAATGCATTTCAATCGTATCGATTATTTGACCGATTGAAAAAATATCCGAGCGATTTAGATGAATACCGATCCCCATAGGCGTCATATTAACGATTTTGAATGATTGGTCATCGATTCGAAGCGTTATGTCGTCTGCTTCATTGATTGGTGTTCGGAAAGATTTGCGAGATATTTCCAACACTTCCTCGCTTGCTTTCCAGGCTTCAAATTCAATTCCGTCGTTTTCGTTTTGCTTCATCTGCAAAATCCCTCATTTTTCCAAACAAGCGGCTTTCTTCCTGCATGAACCGATTGAATTCATTTTGGGGCGTTTGTTCGTATCGTTTTTAGACGTCACATTCTAAATCGGCACTTATCGCCGGAAAATGAACCTCAGATCGATGGAATATTAGAAAATCCTTACCAGCCGATACACGAGCTTTTCAATCAGCTCGTGCAACTATTCGACAACTTTATGCCCTAACCCTTGAAAATGAGGACGGAACGGAGGTTTCTACGATCTGAAAATAGTAGATTACCCTTTGTAGGGGAGTAAGTTTGAAGGATTGAATGAATTTGGTTACAAGGCGGGATTTGATGGGAAGTGGCGGGATATAGGGTATTGGTGGCGATATTTGGTGTGATTGCCGCATATTTTTGTCGCTGTGGTTTTCGGATGGAGTGGGCGGTTATTGGAATGAATTCGGTTACAAAATCCCGCGCGAAAATCATGGTCGACCAAACAAATACTGTTAATTTGAGCAGTATATTCTTTACAGATGCAAAATTACAGGTAAAATCAGGAAATTAGGGGCTATTTTTGATCAGATCCGGCCCTGAGATCCGGACCTGGGATCTGGAGAGTCGTATAACTGCATGAAAGCACTAGTCGGGTGATACCTGGGTTCATTTGTGCTTAGAAATAGAAATCATCATTGCATGGGGAAGTTCTTGAATAATCATTTCCACCACGGTTTTGGTACAAATGGTTTGGCTGTTATGAAATAGGGGTCTTTAACCACCTCTTTAAATAATTGGTAGGTCTCTTCTGTAAAAGTGCAGTCGCTTGGTAGTTCATGGTTAATATTATTCCAAGGAATGAATCCTTTCAATCCAGGCATGTTTTTAAGTGATGTAATTGCTTTTCCATACCATTTTGATTGGTTCTTGCTTCTCGTTTTTCCACATTCTGCAATCATTACCGGCTTATTATCATGATACCTTCTCATTGTCTTATATGTTTCATAAAATAATTCGTTAAATGACATACTTCCAGTGCGATTTATCTTATCCCTTGAATAACCAGATAATCCAATCCAATCAACAAACTGATCACCTGGATAATAACTATTTGGATTACCAATAATTGAAGATGGTGCTCCATTAGGACAATAAATTTCCCACACCCAAGTTGTATATTCATTTGCACCACGTTGTTCAAAAATATTCCACATGTGTTTCCAAACTTTTATTGCAATCTTTGGATTATGGCCCCAAGGAAACCAATTACCATTTAATTCACGCATAGTAGATATAAATATCGGCTTACCAAACTCAACAATGTCATCCGCATATTTTTTTATTCTTTCAGCAAATTCTTTATTCTCAATTAGATTCTTAAAACCATGAGGTTCTATATATTTTGTCAGGTCAAGATAAAAAAAAGGGATTGTTTCACTTTCTGAGATTCGTTCTGCGAGAGTTTTAGGGAATTTATCATATACTTCGAAAGTCCGCACCATTGGAGTAGATATTTTGGGTTCGACTCCTATCTTCAAAGTAAACCAATCACGTGGACTATCAACGAAAGAATATATTCCAAGAAAACACCCAGCATCAGGAGGCTGAATTTTTTGCCCCTTCAACTTCGGAAATATAACAGGGACTTCTTCTTTGAATGGTTTTATTTGTGAAACACAACCATTCAACAAACCCTGTATTCCTGATGCTCCGCTTATTATTAGTGCAGTTTTGCCGGTGGTCTTTAAGAAATCTCTTCGGTTCATATATCGACCCCCAAATTGACTCAATGTAATTAACAGATTCGAATAGTATTGATCTTCAACTGAAATCAATAGTTTTTTGTGGGTGTTCCGGGTAACGATTTCGATACGCATGTTTGATCCGGAACCAAATTATCCGATTGGACCGGAATTTTCAATTCATTTTCACGATCGCTGCATGAAAGTGTTACTCAACTAATAACCGTGTCATTTTTGCTTTCAGATGGAAATTGGAGTGAATTATTGGAGTTTATTGTAGAACTGCACATTCTTGATTATCTATTTATAATGAGAGTGGGCCGGAGATGTAATAAGGGTCCTTAACAATTTTGGCATATTCTTCTCTACCTTTATTAGTGAAAAATGAACTCGTAGTCTCCCCTGGTTTAGTGTTTTTAGTTTTAGCAAATACATATTCTGCCCAGACCACCAATTTAATCCGATGCATACTTTTTATTTGATTATAGGTGTTTTTTATCCATTTGC
>CAYSUA010000613.1:0-3854 GCA_964433795.1 uncultured Desulfobacteraceae bacterium
TGTAACGATTCAGATCGAGAAGTTTAGGGACAATAATCATTGCAGCGGCAATCAGAACTGCTAGGGCTCCCAAAACGATACCGAGTTTTTTCATTTTTAGAAATTCCATAAATCCCGGCCTTTCAAGAGAAACATAAGGACTTTAACCAGCAATATAGCCATTTATGATCAAGGAAACAAACTTTCCAGAGCTTCTTGACAGAGAATCGGGTCGCAGTAAACGTGAGTGCATGGACCTATACTTGAGTTGACTGTATTGGAATGTAAGTTAAAACTTCGATTGACAATATATCACAACTTTTTAGGAGTCTTCCAAAATTTGTATATGTTGGAGATGTAACCCTAACAAATGGGTATTTGAGCAAACTGCCAAGTCAATCATTCGCAATGGTGATCAGCGGAATAGAGGTCACGTGTAAAGCCTCAGCGTTAAGTACATAACCCGGAGGAAAGGATTCCTTTCACTTCCTCGATATTGCCGCCGTACCTTCGTAAAACCAGAAGCATGGAAGAGCTGATTCCCTGGCTATATTTAAAGGGAGTGTCCACGGGTGATTTTTCCGATGCACTGGCTGCCCTGGTCGGTCAGGATGCACCAGGATTGTCGCCTGCTACAATCAGTCGACTCAAATCGGTCTGGCAGCAGGATCTGGATCAGTGGCAGAAGCGCGATCTTTCCGGAAAGCAGTATGTGTACTTCTGGGCCGATGGAATATACTGCAATGTTCGTATGGACGAGAAACAGTGCCTGCTGATCATTATCGGCGCCACTGAAGAGGGTAACAAGGAGCTGGTTGCCATCGAGGGTGGATTCCGGGAAAGCGAATTATCCTGGACCCAGCTGCTTCTGAATCTTAAAGGCCGCGGTCTTGAGATCGGACCGGAGCTGGCCGTGGGAGACGGCGCCCTGGGGTTCTGGAAAGCGTTGACCAAGGTCTACAGCCACACTCGTTGGCAGCGATGCTGGGTCCACAAGACCGCAAACGTGCTCAATAAATTGCCAAAGAGCATACAGGCAGGAGCTAAGACCAAACTGCATCAGATTTGGCAGGCCCCCGACAAGGATGAAGCGCAGCGCCACTTTGATGATTTCATCCATGTCTACGAAACCAAATATCCCAAGGCGTCAGAGTGTCTCCAAAAAGACCATGACGCGCTGCTTACCTTTTACGATTTTCCCGCTGAGCATTGGAGACACATTCGCACCACCAATCCAATAGAATCAACCTTTTCAACAGTAAGGTTGCGAACCAAAAAGGTGCGTGGCTGCTTTTCAGCTCAGACCGTTATTACAATGGCTTTTAAACTCTGTCAGTGCGCACAGAAACGATGGATTAAGCTGCATCACCCACAACGCCTGGCAGAAGTAATTAGAGGAGTGATATTTGTCAATGGTATCGAAGAAAAACGGATCGCCGCCTGACTTCGCCATACACAACTATTGACTATATCTCTGATCAATTTGAATGAATGACCGAGAACTTCGGTTGCACCGAGCAGCACCTCGAAGTTCTGCGTGCGGAAATGGTCTTCCATGTCTTCACTTGAATTCCATTCTCCAATAATGCAAAAGCTGTTTTCTTTTTCAGGATCTCTGTACACCTTATAGTCAAGACATCCTTATATGTTTGCGAATGTCGCGTAAGGGAGGGGGAGTGCTGCCTAAAAATTTACCCACCTTGTCTGTCTCAATGATTATTTTTAATACACAACCCATCCAAATAGCCATTATAAACCGTAGCAAGGTAGTCATGGCAGCTTTGAAAATTTTATATTAACATAAAATAATCCAAATTGTATATATATTGATGTTCCAGGGGGCTAATATTGTAGGCCACCGTTTGATAGGATTAGGGATCAAGTCTCCGTTTGACTTTTAACTAGACAAGTAAGAGTCATGCGGAGACTCGGCCCCCATTTATGCAACTGTTGTCTTCAAAATCGGTATGACACCTATGAATTCCCCTCCGCAGTAAATTCGATTGTAGAATATGGAAGCATGCGCTCATGGTGCATCCATGATGGGTATGAAGCCTTCCTGGCAATGCACCAAAGTTCACCTGTGCAAACGGTGTGGAAATCGTGAAGTGGAAGCGCTCCTGGAAGCCCCATTCGGGTCCGTGGTTCGTCGGGTCCTTTTTTTTGCGATTTTCAGTTGAATATGAGGGTACTTTCGGGACGCCCATAAAATTATAACATTCGTGGCAGTTACATGAAAAACCTTATAATTTAATGGGCGTCCCGCGGATACCTACGGTCTTTGTTTCATAATAATTAGCAAAGATTCTTCCCACTTCTTCAACCATGTAGAGTGGTAAGGATAAAAGATCAAAAAAAACTTCAACAGTATCTGATGCATGTCTGATAGAATGCCTGACTTTTTGAAGGGTCGGGATGTTCAGATCAAAGCGGATCGCAGTCGGAATTTGTTTATGATGCGCAAACTGGAGCAAAGATTTCAATGACCCGCTTTTACCCGCTTTTACTTCAATGGGAACTATGGATTGCCCCATCTGAAGAACGAAATCAACCTCAGCATTGGAGGATCTCCCTTCACGAAGCCAGTAAGTTAGGGAAGGGTTTTTGTTGCTCTTTCCTGAAAATGCAATATGCTGAGCAATAAACTGTTCCGCGATCCTGCCTTTGTTAATAAAATCCTTTGTTTTCAGATCATCCGGAGAAATCCACTCAATCCCGCACATGCTGTTCATAAGACCGCAGTCCATAAAATATGTTTTAAATTTACGCTGATCAATTGACGCTCGTAAAGGAATTCCTGAGGCGTCCGAGTGATAAGCTTTCATTACAACCTGCGCTTTTGCCAATAAATCCAAAGAATTGCGAAGGTTCCGAGCCTGTTCATGGGGATCTATCCTGACATATTTAATCCTGTTGCCAACACTGACGGGAATATAGTCAAAAACTCTGTGAAGACGCAGTAGATCTGCTTGGGTTGCATATTTTGTAAAATCATCTTTATAGGTATCTATAATTGAGGTATGGACGTCAAAGACTTTAGCAAGATCTCGCGTGTCAATATATACCTGCACGGCCTCAGGCATGCCCCCAGTTAAGAAATAAATCCGCAATATCTCGATCAGACGTTCATGAGCCGTCATTGGAAGAACATCGGGCAGGAAATATCCGGCCAGAAGATTGATCAAATCCATTTCATCAAGTGCTGAAAGGGTTTCTTTAAAAGATACAGGACCAAGAAAAAGATATTCGATCCGTCCGACCGGCATCGAATATGAGTGTTTTGACAGGGAAAATTCCAAAAACGATCCTGCAGCAATAACCGGAAGTTCAGGACAGTCTTCATAAAAATATCGCAAAGTTTGAATTGCTATTGGAACAGACTGGATCTCATCCAGAAAAAGTATTCCGCCCATTTTATTTATTGGGCCTTTTTGGCAGATATATTCCAGTTCGTTCAATATTCTTTGCGTATCATGACTGGCAAATACATCTGTTAGTTTTAGATGCCGTTCCAGGTTAACCTCATGAAGAGTAAGACCATTTCCTTTAGCAAACTGCCTTACCAGAGTCGACTTTCCAACCTGCCTGGCACCCCTTATTACCATAGGTTTTCGCCTGACGTTTTTGAACCATTCGACCAGTCTTTTTTCAGCATGTCTCTTCATATTTAAGCCCTAAATAAATTAAATATGTATTTTCTGCAATGTTTGCATAAAATACACCCTTGTTTTAGGCACTGTCAATATAAAAAATGTACAATTTAAAGATTTTTAAAATACTATTTGGCTTAAAAGGTTCTTTTTGGGGTCAAAAAGAGTCGTTTACAATGATTTTAAGGCCTCTCCTAAGAACATTTTGCTTTTATTATAGTTAGT
>CAYSUA010000614.1:0-1964 GCA_964433795.1 uncultured Desulfobacteraceae bacterium
GTCATTAAACGGATTTTTATTGAAAAAACACTTTAGTTTTTCTCACACCCGCTCCTTTCAGTCGCTTGATCTGAATTCCCCTCTTAGGAATTCAGATCAAATCGACTCTGAGAACTCCGTGAGCTCTGCGAGAGACAAAAGATTCTTTTAGGAGTAGCGGTTAACTATCTGCGGTAATCTGCGTCCTATTTAAATGAAGCAAACAAATAAAAAAATTGAACTCCTTGCGCCGGTCGGAAATTTTGAAAAACTTGAAATTGCCATCCATTACGGAGCTGATGCGGTTTACTTGGGCGGCAAGGAATTCAGCCTGAGGAATTTCTCGGGTAATTTCACCATTGCCGAGCTGGAAAAAGCCCTGAAACTAGCCCGAAATCACGGTGTAAAAGTCTATCTGACGTGCAACGTTTTTGCTCGAAATTCAGAACAGGCAGCTGTTGCCGATTATCTTCAAACCGTGGGAGACTTGGGAATCGATGCCGTCATTATTTCAGACCCGGGAATCATTGCAGCTGCTCGGAAACGGATTCCGGACATCCCTATTCATTTGAGCACACAGGCCAATACCACCAACTTGAACAGCGCATTGTTCTGGCAGAATTTCGGGGTGAAACGGATCAATGTGGCAAGAGAGCTTTCGCTGGATGAAATCAGGGAAATCGCTGAAACCGGAGGAGTTGAAGTTGAGGCTTTCGTGCATGGCGCCATGTGTGTTGCATACTCGGGGCGATGCCTGCTCAGCGGATTTATGTCAGGTCGGGAAAGCAACCGTGGGATGTGTACCCATCCGTGCCGGTGGAATTATGCGGTGGTGGAAGAAAAACGTCCCGGAGAATATTTTCCCGTCACAGAAGATGACAGAGGTTCCTACATCTTCAATTCCCGGGATTTGTGTATGATCGACCACATTCCTGGGCTGATAAATGCCGGTATTTCTTCTCTAAAAATAGAAGGGCGAATGAAGGGGATCAGTTATGTGGCTTCTGCGGTGAAGGTATACAGGGAAGCCATCGACACCTTTTATGAGAAACCGGAAGCCTATTCGGTCAAAGACTACTGGATCGATGAGCTTTCGAATGTAAGCTCAAGGGGTTTGAGCACCGGTTTTTATTTTGGAGATCCGGATCAGATCATTCCGAATTTCGAAAATCAGAAGCAACAGAGTCAGCTTCGATTGGTGGGCAAGGTGTTGGAAACCGGTGGTTCCTCACGAACGCATGTGGAAGTCAGAAACAAGGTTTTTAAAGGCGATCGGGTAAGCATTCTTAATTCTTCCGCTCCCCCCCGTTTGGACGAAATAAAAGATATCATCGACGATACGGGGCAATCGGTACCATATGCCCAGCCGGGCAGCATGATCGATATGGTTTTTGAAACCGATTGTTCACCCCTTGAGTTGATCCGGAGAATTGAAATAGATCGCCCGCATTCTTGACAAAAACGCCCTGTTTTAATAAACACGATATGAGGTGCCATATCGGCTTAATAGGGAATCCCGTGAAATTCGGGAGCGGTCCCGCCGCTGTAATCGGTTACGAAATCTGCATGGAGCCACTGTTTGATCTGAATCAGATGGGAAGGAGCAGAGAGTAGGTTTGTAGCCGTGAGCCAGAAGACCTGCCCAACTTCAAATCGTGTCTCTGCGGCATGACAGAGAATAATGAAATATTGAGGGTCAAGAAAACTGGGTGCAGCCCTTCGAGCAGAACACGGCTTGGAGGGTTTTTTCATTTATGATGCTGGAGGACAGAAAAATAAAAGGGATCGTCGTAGCCGCCACAAAAAGCGGAAGCGGTAAAACAACCGTAACCCTGGGGTTGCTTTCAGCTTTGGCCCAAAGGGGATTTACCGTTGCACCGTTTAAGGTGGGGCCCGACTTCATCGATCCTGGGCATCATTCCATGATCACCGGGGAGGTTTGCCGGAATCTGGATGGATGGATGCTTTCCAAGGAGACCAATCTC
>CAYSUA010000614.1:1991-3845 GCA_964433795.1 uncultured Desulfobacteraceae bacterium
GGCAAATTCTTACCGGGCTGATATTGCAGTTGTTGAAGGCGTGATGGGCCTTTTCGATGGGTACGATGGAAAAAGCGAAGCCGGTTCCACCGCTCAGATGGCAAAATGGCTCAATCTGCCGGTTCTTTTGATTGTTGATGCAAAGAGCATGGCACGCAGCGCCGCAGCCCTTGTGCAGGGCTTTGAAGGTTTCGATCCGGACCTGGAACTTGTGGGGGTGGTTTTCAATAATATCGGCAGCAGCAGGCACCTTGAATATTTGAAAGAGGCGCTTGAGGATACGGTGAAGACGCCCTGTTTGGGCGGTATCGTTAATCGTCCGGATGTTTCAATTCCGGAGCGTCACCTGGGATTGTATACTCGAGAAGATCATCCCATGAGCACTGAAACCACGTCTCGCCTGGTATCGCTTATTGAAGAGAACATCGATGTTGAATCTTTGATCCGTTCACTGCCTGACGTTCAGATACCGGATCCTTCACAAGAATCGAATCCACCTTCAACCGATAAAAGGGTTAGGATAGGGGTGGCAAAGGACAATGCATTTTGTTTCTATTACGAGGATAATTTTGATCTCCTTAAAGAAAACGGCGCGGATCTTGTTTTCTTTTCACCGTTAAAAGACGAGACACTGCCTGAAGATCTCGACGGACTCTATATTGGAGGCGGTTATCCCGAGCTTTTTGCAAAGAACCTGTCCGAAAACCGGAATGTCCGGGAGCAGATCCGTGAGCAAAGCCGAGGGGGACTGCCCGTCTATGGCGAATGTGGCGGGTTCATGTATTTAAGCGAGGCGTTGACAGACACAGACGGAAAGCGGTTTCCCATGGCAGGGATATTCCCGCTGGAAACCCGAATGCATACCCGCTTAAGGGCACTCGGTTACCGCGAAATTACACTGCTGAATGACACGGTTATCGGGAATCAAGGCCTTAAGATAAGGGGGCATGAATTCCATTATTCTGAGCTCTGCTCAAATCCGGATGAGATTAAAACCGTATACCGGGTGTCGACCCGTGCCGGTTTGAAGCGAGAAACCGAGGGGTTTCAGATCAACCGGTGTCTCGGAAGCTATATCCATCTTCATTTCGGAAGCTGCCCGGAGGCTGCCCGCCGGCTTGTAGATAACTGCAGAAAATACCGGTACGAAAGGACAGGACGGCAATGAAACCGAATGACATTGAATCGTTGAGTTTTAAGATTATCGATCAGGAAGCCGGAACGCATGATTTCACCCCGGAGCAGTGGCAAATCGTTCGGCGGATGATACACACTACCGCTGATTTTGAATACATGAAAACCGTAAGGTTTCATCCCGGATCGGTCAAAGCCGGTATCTATGCCATTCGAAGCGGAAAGTCGATTATCACAGATACCAATATGGCAAGAGTCGGTATTCGAAAAGGAGAACTTCAGCGATTCCATGTGTCTGTTGAATGTTTGATCGATAAACCGGAGGTTGCTCAAGCGGCTAAGGATCAGGGAACCACCCGGGCAAAGGCTGCAGTGGATGCAACGCTTGACCAAATGGATGGCGGCATTTATGTAGTGGGAAACGCTCCTACTGCGCTTCTGCGAATTGTAGAATTGGTTCAGGGTAATAAGGTGCAGCCGGCGCTGATTGTCGGACTGCCCGTCGGTTTTGTTAATGCAGCGGAATCAAAAGAAGAACTCGTAAAGATCGATATTCCATATATTTCGAATATCGGGCGGAAGGGCGGTTCCAATGTGGCGGCCAGCGTCATTAATGCATTGGCGATCATGGCCTCTCGAGAATGAAATAATGGAATACTGGAATCCGGTTATGCAGAAACCTCAAGTCAAGCACTTGCGGCTTTGAAGATAACCCGATTC
>CAYSUA010000615.1:0-3843 GCA_964433795.1 uncultured Desulfobacteraceae bacterium
CGATTTTACCATCCGCCAACACCCGGTTGGCCTTTGCGACACATTGAACATCTGTCTCGTGATCTCCGATGTAGCACACACAACCGGGCTCGAATTTCGACAGCTTATCCACACACCGCAGCAAACCGTCCGGCTCCGGTTTCTGTCTTTTCAAATCGACCTCTTCATAACCCACAATATAACCGAAAAAAGGCAGCAAATCGGTTTTCTCTAAATTCCAGGCGTTGCTGAAAGATACTGCTATCTTTCTATTCCTCTGTCTTTTTCTGGGGTAACACCAGATTCAATATAACACCGAGCAAGCCGGCAAGACCGATGCCCTTTATGGAGAATTCTCCTGCGGAAAAGGACATTCCGCCGATTCCGAATACCAGGATCAAGGCAACGATGGAAAGATTTCTGGGTTCCATCAAATCCTGGCCGGCCCTTACCAGGCTGTTTAACCCTACCACCATGATGGCGCCGAAAAGCAACACCATAATGCCGCCCATCACCGGCGCCGGAATCGTCTGAAGCAAAGCGCCCACTTTGCCCACAAAAGCCAGCAAAATAGCGAAAATGGCTGCCCAGGTCATAATGGCCGGATTGAACACCTTTATGAGGGCTACGGCTCCGGTGACTTCCGAATAGGTGGTATTTGGAGGGCCGCCTAAAAAGGATGCAACAGAGGTGGCGATGCCGTCACCCAGCATGGTGCAGTGCACCCCCGGTTTTTCAAGATAATTTTTGCCGGTAATGGACCCGATGGCGATAATATCGCCGAAATGCTCGATGGCAGGGGCAATGGCCACCGGCACGATAAAAAATATCGCCTGCCAGTTCCACTCCGGCAGGACAAAGTTGGGCACAGCAATCCAAGGGGCTTTTGCCACAGGAGACAAATCGATCAAACCCAAGGGAATGGAGGCAAGGTATCCCACGCCGATACCGATCAATATCGGGATCAGCCGAAGCATTCCCCGCCCCACAAGGGAAACCAAAATGACTGCGGCAAGAGAAATCATGGATACGAACAAGGCGGTTCCCTCGGGAACCAGCACCGCAGCACCGTCACCGGTTCTTCCCATGGCCATATGCACCGCCACCGGGGCCAGAATCAGGCCGATGACCATGATAACCGGGCCGGTCACCACCGGCGGAAGAATCCGGATAACCATGCCCGTTCCCCGCCACTTGATCAAGATGCTCAGGATAATATATGCAACACCGGCTGCGGCAAGACCGCACATGGTTCCGGCAACCCCCCACGTCTTCACCCCGTAAATGATGGGCGCAATAAATGCAAAGGATGAAGCAAGAAAGATCGGCACCATCCGTTTGGTGAGCGCCTGAAAAATCAGGGTGCCGACACCTGCGGTGAACAGCGCCACATTGGGATCCAGCCCTGTAAGAAGCGGTACCAGAACCAGTGCTCCGAAAGCAACAAACAGCATTTGCGCACCGAGAAGGCTGTCTTTCGCTCTGAATTCATACTCCGTGGATGCATTGTTTTGGGCCATAGAACCTCCTTTTTCTACTAGAACAGTTTGGTTCTTCTCCAATTAAGTTTGGAGAAAAGGGGTCAAGGGGTCGAGGGATTAGCCGTGTAGTTTTTTCGTACCGGTTTTCAGAATCCGGTCAGGAGATCACTTTGTTCCAAATATCTTATCACCCGCATCGCCGAGACCCGGCAGGATGTATCCGATATCATTCAGCCGTTCATCAATGGAAGCTACATAGATGTCCACATCCGGATGATTCTCTTCAATCCGTTTGATCCCTTCCGGTGCGGCCACTAGAATAAGTCCCCGGATCTGCTTGCAACCGGCCTTCTTCAAAAGATCGATGGTGGCATTTAAGGTGCCGCCTGTGGCCAGCATGGGATCGAGAATAAGAGCGATCCGTTCTTCGATCTGTCCGGTCATTTTCACGTAGTATTGCACCGGTTCCAGAGTCTCCTCATTTCGGTAAAAACCCACCACACTGACTTTGGCGGAAGGAATCAGATTAAACACGCCGTCCATCATGCCCAAACCGGCCCGTAAAATGGGGACAATCGTAATTTTTTTTCCCTTGATTCTTTCCACCGAGACGGAACCGGCCCACCCCTGAATTTCTCTGGGCTCTGTCTCGAGGTCTTTGGTGGCCTCGTAGGTGAGCAGAGCGGCCAGTTCCGAAGCCATCTCGCGAAAGTCTTTGGTGCTGACATTATGTTCTCTCATTAAACCCAGTTTATGACGAATCAGCGGATGTTGAACAACATGGACAGCCACGACAGCCTCCTTGTCTTTGTATATCGAATGATAGTTAAGCCTTTTTAAAAGTCACCAAGCGGTCTTTTGAACGTATATTCAGCGGGTTTCTTTACCATGCTTTCAAATGCTTCTTCGTGATTTCCACCTGCCCAGGAGAAAGGTAAGGATATCAGATATATAAATGTTCCTGCTGCAGTGCCGATTATCCCTGCCGGTCGAAGAATCACCAAATCAAACGCCATCTTCTCACCGCTTCGCTCTCCCAATTTCTGGGATGGGTCCTCACCAAAAACGGGTGTGGCGGTTGATACCAAAAGCAGGGTGAATAGGGTGAAAAGAACCGTGGATTGTTTGACCATTTTGTGCATATATACCCCCCATACGGTTTAAGTTTAAATAGGGAAAAGAGTTGACACGTTGATATGTTTTTACGTCTGTTCCAGATACGCCTGCCTGTGGGGGCATGAATGTTTCGATTAAACCGGGCGATTCATTGGATACAGACAGGAGTCAATTTGCAACGTAGAAAATGGTGACGGGTTAGTCAAGGGAAAAGAGCAAACCGCAAACCGGTTTGTTAGCATTATACTATATAATCAGCAAGTTAGTGTAATCGATGAAAGCCTCCCCATATCACATTGAAGTCGCAGTGGCTTTACCGGTTCATCAAACCTATACCTATCTGGTACCAAAAGAATTCATCCCCTTTGCAGATGTGGGCAGGAGAGTTTTGGTCCCTTTCGGAAAGCAGCGGGTCACCGGATACATTTTGGGACCCAGCGAACCAGATACGGACAAAGGCATCAAACCGATCCAGGATATTTTAGACGATGTACCTATTTTCCCCGAAACCATGATCCCGTTTCTGAGATGGACGGCTTCCTATTACATGCATCCCATGGGCGAAGTGATTAAAACGGCGTTGCCGGGGGGTATCAATCTTTACGAACGGGTAACGTTATCGATAACGGAAAAAGGGAAATCGGCTCTCGCATCCGATAACCTGCCGCATCAGGAGCAACGGATCTTAGAACACATCCACCAAAACCGTTGCAGCCTTAAAGAGCTCTACAGGCTGATTCTTAAGGACATTCCGTCACTGTCCAGTGTGATCCGGAAGATGGAAAATTCGGGTTTAATTATCCGGCACAAGAAATTAAAGCTCGGGATTGCCAAACCCAAGATGGAACGATTTGTCCGAATTCAAGATTCGCCCGCACCATCGGAGGGCATCTCTCAAGTCCGAAAAAAAATCCTTGATGTCGTATCGTCTGAAGGGGAAATGTCGGTTAAGCACCTGAGGAAATGGGTTCCCACAGCCCCCCATCTGATCAAATCCATGGAAGAAAAGGGCCATCTCAATATCTGCCACAAGCAAATCTACCGGGATCCTTTTGGTGAATCCATTCCCCCTGACACCGCACCCCCCTTATCCGAAGAACAGGAAAAAGCGGTAACCACTGTTCTTAAAGCACTGGGCAAAGGGTTTCAGACCTATTTATTGGCAGGTGTAACCGGCAGCGGAAAAACCGAAGTTTATATGCAACTTGCCACCGCTGTCTTGCAAAACGGATATTCGGTCCTGGTCCTGGTCCCTGAAATCGCTCTG
>CAYSUA010000616.1:0-3832 GCA_964433795.1 uncultured Desulfobacteraceae bacterium
TTCCGCTGTGTTTGACCCCCGCCACATTAATTTCCGCTTCATCGTGTTCAAGGTGAACCCGGGCGAACCATTTTCAACGATAAAACAAGTATAATCGGGTTTTCCGTCTGGCCTTGCGCCGGTCACTGCCTGAACCATCGATCCTTTGGTTATCGGTGTGTTGGCATTCGTGGTCATTGTCTTTCGACCGTTAATGACCCACGAATCTCCTTCTTTGACTGCCGCGGTACTGGTCGCGCCGGCATCGGAACCAGCGTTCGGTTCTGTCAGACCAAATCCCATAAGCGTTTTTCCCTGGCACAGATCGGGAAGATATTTTCTCCGTTGGGATTCTGAGCCGAATTTATCAATGGGGTCGATCCCCAGAGAATTGCCCGCAGCGAGGGTGGCTGCCTGTGAACCATCCACCCGGGCAATTTCCTCTACGGCTATTATGTAGGAAATATAGTCTAATCCCTGGCCCCCATGCTCTTCAGGAACAGTCATTCCGAACAAACCGATATCACCCATCTGCTGGGTCAATGATACGGAGAATTCCTCTTTTTCATCCAGATCCCCGGCTACGGGCTTGATTTCGGCTTCAGCGAACTCCCTGGCCGCCATACGGATCATTTCATATTTTTCATCCATCTGATAACACAATTTCATTTTGATGTTTTTCCCTTTTCAACAGTCCATCAGCTTAAATGTATCTCTGACGATTTGGACCATGCCGTAATTTGTCATGGAATGCGCCCGGGTTTTTGTGAATACCTGCAGAGCACTCACATGCCCATCAGATGGACATTCCTATGTGTTTGTTTAAATCCCGCGCTTTGCGCGGGGACCACAAACTTAAATCTAAGGCGCTGACGTGCCCATTTAATTAACGGCCTTTGGCCGTAAATTAGAGCCACCCGCTTTGCGAGTGGGCTTTTATTTCCCGGCATAAAGGACAGCGAGAATTTTCGTGGATTTTTTGCCATGGCATTTTACCAGATGAGGTACTGTGGAGTCGTAGTAGATACTGTCGCCCGGTTCGAGGATGTGTATTTCCTCCCCAAGGCGCACCTCCATCTCCCCATGGACCACAAAAATAAATTCTTGACCGTCATGGGTCGATCTCTCTTCCTCCGTTTCAGAAGGTTCAAGGGTGATCAGAAACGGTTCCATGCATCTATTCGTTTTATGGGGAGCGAGGGACTCATATGTATAGCCGTAATGTTCTTCTTTTCTTGGATCATGCCGGTATGTCACTTTTCGATCATCCCCGCGTACGATTGTAAAGGCTTTTTCCTCTTCACCGGAGATCAAATAACCCATCTTCAGATCAAGGGCCTTGGCGAGTTTAATGACCGCCCCCAGGGGCGGGACAATTCTTCCCGCTTCGATTTGAGACAGCGTCTCGGCACCAATATCCGTTCTTAGGTAAAGATCAAAAAGGCTTAGGCAGAGACTTTCCCTCGCCTCCTTGACTCGTATTCCTATTTCAGCGGAGATCTCTTCCTCGGCTTTTGCTTGGGAGCGCCCCGACTCAACGGTCTCCTTTTCACCCCAGCGTGCAACCTGAGTGGCGCCGTTTAAAAGATCGTCATCCTTTCCCTTACCGGTTTTTTCTTTCATAACGCTATAGACCATTCCTTTTTATAATTATGAGTGAACACAAATTTTTAATGAAGATTAAAAAATAATGTCTTAAAATGCAATGAGTTTGTCAAAATTAAGTTGTGGAGCTCGATGCCGAAATAATGACAACCATTGAGATATCAAGAAGACTGAAATCTTCCAATCGGCTGTAAGAGGATTCCCAGTTGACACAAAACCCCCATCGAGTAAAATCCGGTGACGTCATGAATAATGCAAATGAGTAATCAAATTTTGATGTTATCTACTAAGCTCTTTTTTCTTTTCTACTTCACAACAGGCCTAACCGTGGGAATCGGACATTGCATCGGCATGTGCGGCCCCATCGTGATAGCTCTAAACTTTACTTTATTTGAGTATTTGAATGTGACTACCCTTCCGGGTTGCAGTATCAGATCTTCAATTCGCACTATACCCAACGGCTGATGACCCGGGCGCGGCGGCACGGGCATTTGAGGTTGATTTATTATGTGATCTTTGTCATTCAGGCGGTAAAGAAATGGAGGTGAAAAGGAATGAAAGCTGTTATATGCCAAGAACCCGAAAAACTGGTTGTTGAAGAGATAGACAGGCCCGTGCCGGCACCTCACGAGGCCTTGGTGCGAATAAGGCGCGTGGGGGTTTGCGGAACGGATCTGCATGCATTTAAGGGACGCCAGCCGTTTTTTACATATCCCCGAATCCTAGGCCACGAACTGGCCGGGGAGATCGAATCCATACCCGAAGGAAACCATGGGTTGAAAAAAGGCGATCCGGTTGCAGTGGTGCCCTACCTGGAATGCGGTCAGTGTATCGCATGCAGAGCCGGTCGAACCAACTGCTGTATCAACTTGAACGTGCTCGGTGTTCACTCCGAAGGCGGGATGTGCGAGTACCTGCCCGTACCGGTGGATCATCTGGTTCGGACCGACGGTCTCGACTGGGACCAGATGGCACTGGTGGAGTGTCTGGCCATCGGCGCCCATGCCGTGCGCAGGGCAAACATCCAACCCGGTGAGTATGCGCTGATTATCGGTGTCGGGCCCATCGGATTGGGGGCCCTCCAAATGGCCAGGGTAGCCGGTGCCCGTACAATCGCCATGGATATCAGCGAGTCCAGGCTCGAGTTTTGTAAAACAAAACTCGGTATTGATTGCACCATATCGGCAGATGAAAATGCCGCCGCCAAGATTAAAGAGATTACCAAGGGTGATTTTCCCACCGTAGTTTTCGAGGCAACGGGCAATGCCGCATCCATGAAAAAAGCAGTGGACTACCTTTCACACACCGGCCGGTTGGTCTATATCGGATTGGTCAAAGGCGATATCTCCCTCGACGATCCTGAATTCCATAAACGCGAGACCACGCTGCTCTCCAGCCGAAACGCCACACCCAGGGATTTTGCCGACGTAATCGCCGCCCTCCGCTCCGGAAAGGCGACTACTTCAGGTTTCGTCACCCATCGGGCTTCACTGGAAGACCTGCCGAACCAATTTGATTCCTGGACCCTTCCGGATTCAGGGGCGATCAAAGCCATGGTGGATGTAGCTGGGTAGGGTGGGAATTTCCTTTTTTGGACGCTGATAAACGCAGATTTCTTGGATTAATAGAAAATAGATTATTATATGTATATATCAGCGTAAATCTGCGTCCTATTTAATTTAATCGGCTTCTTCCATTATTTTCTCGATTTCAGAGATTATCTTCTCCACATCTTCAAGATAAACATCTGAAAACCACACTTTTTGCGGATAAAGGATTACATTGGCCCCTTTTGCGCACAGCCCCATACATCCGCTTTGAGAAACCCGGACTTTTGGCTTCCAGCCCTTGTCCGCAACCGCTTGTTTCAGTGCAACACGCACTTCCGGGCTGTTTCCATCGGCGCACGATTTGCGCTCGCCGCCGCGATCGTTGGTACAAACAAACACATGGCATAGGTAAGGGGATTCATTCCGGTGGGCCATAATTCGATTCCTTTCTTAACCCTATAGTTGCATAAAAAGCATGACAAAGGGGTGTTAAATTAATAATAAGGGATTAGAGATAATTGGTTCATAGTTCTGAATCGACAATATGTGAAATCCAAAATTAATGTACAATTTGCCATGCTTTTTACCCTTTGGGCTTCGCTTTCAGCTACGACCCAACAAGTCGGGAAAGCCGAGGATACCGCATCTCCTTCGTTGCCGAGGGTTCGCGGTAGTACACTACAGCTTCACCCTCGGAC
>CAYSUA010000617.1:0-1544 GCA_964433795.1 uncultured Desulfobacteraceae bacterium
TTAATCCTCGAAATACTCAATGTATTCCTGTGGTTAAAATTTTCGCCTTCCTTGAACTTGGAAAAACTATCTCCTTTTCGGACGGACACTAAATAATGAGGAAAGGAATGAAAAGAAACATTAGCCGCAGAAATTTCCTGAAGATGTCCGCCCTCGGCGGAGCAACGATGGTTGCTGCCGGGTGCTCCGATCCGATCGAAAAACTGATTCCATTGCAGCAGCCCCCCTATGACTATGTGTCAGGTGCTTCCATCCATTTTGCCACGACTTGCCGGGAATGCTCCGCCGCTTGCGGGTTAATCGTAAGAACTCGTGAGGGAAGAGCGATTAAAGCCGAAGGAAATCCCCGACATCCGGTAAGTGAAGGACGAATCTGCCTGCAGGGTCAGTCCGTTCTCCAGGGACTTTACAGCCCTGCAAGGGCGGCCGGTCCGATCTCTGTTACTAACGAAGGGAGGCGCGGTGTCAGTTGGAAGGAAGGCAAACAACAACTGGCGGCTAAACTTAAAGCGCTGAAAGGCAAAGAGGGTGGTATTCTTTATATCGGTCCTCCCAGAAGCGGTAGCTTTCCTGAGATGCTGAACGACTGGCTTGAAGGCATGGGCGGTGGAACGTCTCTGGACTTTGACATGACGCCGGTAAACAGTTTGAAGAGCGCCAACCGCATCGTGTTTGGTAAAGAAGAGATTCCTCATTTTGCGCTTGATAAAGCCGAGGTGTTGATCAATTTTGGGGCTGATTTTCTGGAGAGCTGGCTGAACCCCATCCAGATGACCAAAAGCTATACCAGAATGCACAGTTATCGAGATGGAAAAAAAGGCAGATATATTCATATTGCCCCACACCTGTCCTTGACCGGCACCAATGCCGATGAATGGCTCTCCTGTCCGGTGGGTCATGAAACTTCGATAGCCTTAGCTCTCAGTCGTATTCTGCTTAAACGGGCAGGGCATCTCTCTATCGCCGAGAAAAAACGTCTCCAGGAACTCCTCAACGGTTTTTCCGAAGAGAAAATTGCACAAAAAAGCGGACTGGCTCCCGGTGCACTCATAAGGCTGGCCGATGAGTTCGGGCGGAACGGGCGCAGTCTGGCGATAGCCGGAGGAAATTGTAATGCCGGTACGGATGCCACCCGGTTGCAAATCGCCGTTAATATTCTCAACTATGTGGCAGGTAATATCGGGAATACCGTTGTTTTCGGCGCAGATTACCGCTTGGGCGGCGATAGTATGAAGAATTTGGAATCGGCTGTCACCGCTATGAAAGAGGGACGCTATCAGCTGGTGATCATCGAAAATGTCAACCCGGTATTTACGCTTCCCGAAAATTCGGGTTTCAAAGAGGCGCTGAAGGAAGTTCCGTTTGTGGTTTCACTATCTACGGAAAACGATGAAACCTCCGAGCTTGCCGATTTGCACCTGCCGACTGCTCATTTTTTAGAGAGCTGGGGGGACGCTCGACCCAGAAACGGTGTTTTTGCTTTACAGCAACCGGTCATGGCAAGGGTGCCGGTATTTGATACCATGGAAGTGGGCGGTTTGATG
>CAYSUA010000617.1:1554-3826 GCA_964433795.1 uncultured Desulfobacteraceae bacterium
GGCCCGGCTGGTTGGCGTTGACGGTTTTAAAGCGTCGAATTACCGCGATTATATCAAAGCCTCCTGGAAAATCCTGCATCAAAAAATCGCCCCCTCTCTTCCGTTTGCACAATTCTGGAAACAGTCGCTGCAAAAAGGAGGACACTATGAAGACTTCAAACCGTCAAGCGCTGTTCTTAACAAAGAGGTCTTTGCGGTTAAGTTTTCGGCTCCACAGAAAAAAACCAACGGCCTCAGCCTGCTGGCCGTTAACTCGAATCTGCATAATTCCAATGCCAAAGGCGGCAACAGATCATGGTTGTTGGAAATACCTCATCCCATTACCCAGGTGGTCTGGGATTCCTGGGTTGAACTTCACCCCGATACCGCCGTCAAGGTCGGGATACGACACGGCGACCTGGTCGAAATTACGAGTTCTTATGGAAAAGCGGAGGCGGCTGCCTATGTTTTTTACGGTATTAATAAAGAAACCGTTGCAATGCCTGCAGGAATGGGTAGAAAGGCGCCATTTCCCAATTACAGGTCCAGCCACGGCAGAAGTAAATTGCTCCCTGTCTTGGAATCGGAATCAGAATTAAGAATCGAACACAAAACGGCTGGCATCAACGTCATGACCCTCCTGCCCTGGCGCAAGGACAACCTTTCGGGTGATTTTGTTTTTGCCGGGGAAAGTGTGAAAATAAAACCAACGGGCAAAAAGGCTTATCTGGTAACCATGGACGGGCAGTATCGTAAAGATATTGAAACGCCCGATGCTGAAGATAAAACGGGCTTTGGCGACCGCAGTCAGAAGGGCAGGGGATTTGTACAAGTGTTGTCCGCCGGCGGCAGTGAAAAGCAGCATGAAAAACTCGCTCAAAAACATCACGCCAGGCAGCGTTTTTATACGCTGAATCGTAAGGATAAAAAGAGTTTTTATGACCCCATGGCGGAAAACGTCAGAAAAGCCGTGAAAAGAGCGGGTAAACAGACACCTGTTTATCACGACCCCTACAAATGGGAGATGATCATTGACCTGGATCGCTGTACCGGCTGTTCCGCTTGTGTGGCGGCTTGTTATGCTGAAAATAACATCCCGTTGGTCGGGAAGGACCGTTCGAATGTCGGAAGGGAGATGAGCTGGCTTCGGATTGAGAGATATTTTGAAACTAACAAGCAAACCGGGCGGCTTGAAACCTATTATACACCACAGATGTGCCAGCAATGCGATAATGCCGGCTGCGAACCGGTTTGTCCCGTGTTTGCCACCTACCAGACTCCCGATGGCTTGAACGCCATGATTTATAATCGCTGCGTCGGCACCCGATACTGTTCAAACAATTGCGTCTATAAACAGAGACGTTTCAACTGGAGGAGTTATCAGTTTCCGAGCCCGCTGCATATGCAGCTCAATCCGGCCGTCTCCGTCCGTTGCAAAGGGGTGATGGAAAAATGTACTTTCTGTCAGCACCGCATCAGGGAGATGAAAGACCTGGCCCAAGACCGGGGACGGGACGTAAACGATGGTGAAATTCAGACGGCCTGCCAGCAGGCCTGTCCCGCCGATGCGATCAGCTTTGGAAATATTATGGATAACAACAGCCAAATAAAACAGATAAAGGAAAAAAGCCGGCGCCAATATACGCAACTGACCGAGTTGAATTTTCAGCCGGCCATCACCTATTTGAAAAAAGTCAATCCGAATAACAGAAAAGCCTAGGAGGCTCATTGAATCAGCTCACGTATGGAAATATCAATGACCAAGTTGTAAGCTCCATGGAACCGCCCGGGAAATCCTGGATGGTGAGCATGGTTCTGATTTTCGGTGCCCTGAGCATGGGAATATTTGCCTGGGCCATTCAGATCCGACACGGCCTGGAATGGAGCGGCATTAACCACCCCATCGCCTGGGGGGTTTATATCACTAATTTCGTTTTCTGGATCGGAATCGGCCATGCCGGAACGCTGATTTCAGCCGTGCTTTATCTGGTGCGGGCATCCTTCCGTAATTCAATCTACCGGGCATCTGAAGCCATGACGGTTTTTGCGGTGATGACCGCGGGCCTGTTTCCCCTCATTCATCTGGGGCGGGCCTGGCTTGCCTACTGGATGCTGCCGTATCCCAACCAACGCGAGTTATGGGTGAATTTTAAATCCCCCCTGCTCTGGGATGTTTTCGCCATCTCGACCTATATGTCCGTCTCCGTCGCTTTTTTTGTTCTGGGGCTGATCCCCGATTTGGCGGCCGTACGTGATGAATCCAAGGGGATGAAACGCCTGTTTTACAGTATTC